>JAZMZT010000077.1:0-4759 GCA_045586125.1 Bacteroidaceae bacterium
AACGACATGGCTACGATCCGACTTGATTGTTGACGCATTCAACAGCACAGGCGGCGCATTCAAGCGTAAAGAGGATATGCATCGTATGGCTGAGGCCAACAGAGCTTTTGCACACTTCAGATTCTAATTAATGTCAGATCAGGATTTACATCTCACGAGAAACATCGGCATCATGGCTCACATTGATGCCGGAAAGACTACGACTTCTGAGCGTATTCTTTACTATACAGGTTTAACACATAAAATAGGTGAGGTACATGACGGTTCCGCTACCATGGACTGGATGGTTCAGGAGCAGGAGCGCGGTATAACCATTACCTCAGCTGCCGTTACCACTCATTGGAAGTGGCAGGAAAACACATATAAGATCAACCTTATTGACACTCCGGGACACGTTGACTTCACAGCCGAGGTTGAGCGTTCACTCCGAGTTCTTGACGGTGCTGTTGCAGTATTCTGCGCAGTAGGCGGCGTACAGCCCCAGTCTGAGACCGTTTGGCATCAGGCCAGCAAGTACGGCGTACCCCGTCTGGGTTATGTCAATAAGATGGACCGCTCCGGTGCTGACTTCTTTGGAGTCATTACCCAGATGCAGGAGATCCTTAAGGCTAACGCTTGCCCGATTGAAATACCTATCGGTCAGGAGGAGTCTTTCAAGGGCGTTATAGACCTTATTAAAATGAAGGCCATCTACTGGCGTGATGAGTCACTTGGTGCCGAGTATACCATCGAGGATATACCCGCTGATCAGGCTGACGAGGCCCAGCAGTGGCGTGACAACCTTCTTGAGAAGGCTGCCGATTTTGATGAAGAGCTGATGGAGAAGTATCTTGAGGATCCTTCAACCATCACCGAAGCTGAGATTCTCAAGGCTGTCCGTAAGGGCTGCATCAGCCAGAAGCTCGTTCCCGTTGTATGTGGTACATCTTTCCGCAACAAGGGCGTTCAGCCTCTGCTTGACTATGTATGCGCATTCCTTCCTTCACCTATCGATTGCGGTGGTGTGGATGGTTTCCTGCCCGGTACGGATGAGCTCACACACCGTGATCCCCGTTCCGACGAGAAGACAGCCGCTCTCGCATTCAAGATCGCAGTTGATCCCTATGTAGGCCGTCTTATCTTCTTCCGCGTATATTCAGGTAAGGTGACTGCCGGAAGCTACATCTTCAATACCCGTTCAGGTAAGAAGGAGCGCGTAAGCCGTCTCTTCCAGATGTACTCAAAGAAGCAGATTCAGGTTGATGAGGTTGCTGCAGGTGATATAGGTGCAGTAGTTGCTCTTAAGGATATCCGTACCGGTGATACTCTCTGCGATGAGACAGCACCTCTGGTACTTGAGAGCATGGACTTCCCGGATCCCGTTATCAGCATCGCTGTTGAGCCCAAGACCGAGAAGGATATGAGCAAACTCTCTGATGGTCTGGCACGTCTGGCTGAGGAGGATCCCACATTCACCGTTAAGGTTGATGAGGAATCAGGACAGACTCTGATCTCAGGTATGGGTGAGCTTCACCTTGATATTATTATTGACCGTCTGAAACGTGAGTTCGGCGTTGAGTGCAACCAGGGTCGTCCCCAGGTTAGCTACAAGGAGTCTATCTCACAGACCGTTCAGCTCCGTGAAGAGTATAAGAAGCAGACTGGTGGTAAGGGTCACTACGCTTGCATCGTCGTTGAAATCGGACCCGCTGATCCTGATTGGAAGGGCGGACTTCAGTTCATCGATGCCACCAAGGGTGAGGCTCTGCCTAAGACCTACCTGCCTGCTATCGAGAAGGGTTTCATCAACGCTATGAAGAACGGTGTCCTGATGGGTGCTCCCATGGATTCACTCAAGGTTACTGTTCTGGATGGTAAGTATCATCCGGTTGATTCCGATGCCCTCTCATTCGAGGTTTGCGCAACCAATGCGTTCCGTAACGCTTGCGTCAAGGCCGGTCCCGGTCTGACCGAGCCCATTATGGCACTTGAGGTTGTAACCCCTGAGGAGAGCATGGGTAACGTAATCGGTGACCTTAACAAGCGTCGTGGACAGGTTGAGGGTATGGAAACCAACCACTCAGGTGCCAAGGTTGTAAAGGCACACGTGCCTTTGGCAGAGATGTTCGGTTACGTAACTTCACTCCGTACCATCACCTCAGGTCGTGCTACTTCTTCAATGTCTTACGAGCGTCATGCCGAGGTATCCAAGGCTCTCGCACGTCAGGTTGTTGAGGAACAGGGCGGAAACGTTTCACTGTTATAATATATAATAGGTAAAAGAGAGAACCGCGGCTTTTGATAGCAAATGACTCTTATCGGAGCCGCAAAAAATGAATAATAACAAATTAAAATTTAGACAATGAGTCAGAAAATCAGAATCAAACTGAAGTCTTACGACCACAATCTCGTAGACAAGTCAGCCGAGAAGATCGTTAAGACAGTTAAGGCTACCGGTGCTGTAGTAAGCGGTCCTATTCCACTTCCCACACACAAGCGTATCTTCACTGTTAACCGTTCAACATTCGTAAACAAGAAGTCACGCGAGCAGTTCCAGCTCTCTTCATTCAAGAGACTGATTGACATCTACAGCTCAACTGCCAAGACTGTTGACGCACTGATGAAGCTCGAGCTCCCCAGCGGTGTTGAGGTAGAGATCAAGGTTTGATAACCAAGTGAGTAAAATAAATTATTTACAGTAACTTAATTTATATTTGAAATGCCAGGATTATTAGGAAAAAAGATCGGTATGACATCGGTCTTCGGTGCTGATGGAAAGAATGTTCCATGCACCGTTATCGAAGCAGGTCCTTGCGTAGTTACTCAGATCAAGAGTGTTGAGAAGGATGGCTATGAGGCTGTTCAGCTCGGTTTCGAGGATGCTAAGGAGAAGAACACTTCTGCTCCTCTGATGGGACACTTCAAGAAAGCTGGTGTAACTCCCAAGAGACACTTGGCCGAGTTCAAGGATTTTGACGGTTCACTCAATCTGGGTGATGTAATTACCGTCGAGTTGTTCAACGACGCAAACTTTGTTGACGTTGTTGCAGTATCAAAAGGTCATGGTTACCAGGGTGTTGTTAAGAGACACGGTTTCGGTGGCGTAGGTCAGCAGACCCACGGTCAGCACAACCGCGGTCGTAAGCCCGGTTCAATCGGTGCCTGCTCTTACCCTGCAAAGGTATTCAAGGGCATGCGCATGGCCGGTCACATGGGTAATGAGCGTGTGACTACTCAGAACCTCCAGGTTCTTAAGGTTATTCCGGAGCACAACCTCCTTCTTATCAAGGGTTCTATTCCGGGTTATAAAGGTTCAATCGTTTCAATTCTGAGGTAATGGAAGTAAGTGTATTAAATATAAAAGGTGAGGATACCGGAAGAAAGGTAGTCCTTAACGATGCTATTTTCGGCATTGAGCCCAATGATCACGCCATCTACCTGGATGTGAAGCAGTTCATGGCTAACCAGCGCCAGGGCACACATAAGTCAAAAGAGAGAAGTGAAATCAGCGGTTCAACCAAGAAACTGGGCCGTCAGAAAGGTGGTGGCGGCGCTCGTCGCGGTGACATCAACTCACCTGTATTGGTAGGTGGTGCACGTGTATTCGGTCCCAAGCCCCGTGATTACAGCTTCAAGGTAAACAAGAAAGAGAAGCAGCTTGCCCGCAAGTCAGCTCTTTCATATAAGGTTCAGGAGAACGCTCTTATCGTAGTCGAGGACTTCAGCTTTGAGGCACCCAAGACCAAGAACTTTGTAGAAATCTTAAACAATCTTAAAGTTTGTGATAAGAAATCTTTGTTCGTCCTGCCCGAGAGCAATAATGTCGTAACTTTGTCGGCCCGAAATTTGCAGGGCACCAAGGTCGTCAACGCTTCATCTGTAAACACTTACAGTATCCTGAACGCTGACGCTCTTGTTGTGACTGAGAATGCGATTAATGTCATCAACGGTATATTAGATAAGGAGGCTTGATCATGGGATATATAGTTAAACCCCTTGTAACGGAGAAAATGAACTCCATTACTGAGAAGTTCCCCAACAGGTTCGGTTTCATCGTTCGCCCTGAAGCCAACAAACTGGAGATTAAGAAAGAGGTAGAGGACCTGTACAATGTCACTGTCGTTGATGTCAACACATCATACTACATGGGCAAGACAAAGTCCCGTTACACCCGCAAAGGTCTGTCAAAGGGCCAGGCTAACGCCTACAAGAAGGCCATCGTGACACTGAAAGAGGGTGATACAATTGATTTTTATAGCAACATTTAATAAAGATGGCAGTACGTAAATTTAAACCCACAACCCCGGGTCAAAGACACAAGATTATTGGTACTTTTGAGGAGATTACTGCATCGGTACCAGAAAAGTCTCTTGTATTCGGAAAGCTCGCTACCGGCGGTCGTAACAACGACGGTAAGATGACTGCACGTTATATCGGCGGTGGTCACAAGCGCAAATTCCGTATCATTGATTTCAAGAGAAATAAGGATGGGGTTCCGGCAACTGTCAAGACAATCGAGTACGATCCGAACCGTTCGGCCCGTATCGCTCTGTTGTTCTATGCAGACGGAGAGAAGAGGTATATCATTGCACCTAACGGTCTTGAGGTAGGCGCTACACTGATGTCAGGTGAGAAAGCAGCTCCTGAAATCGGTAACGCCCTGGCACTTAAGGATATCCCCGTAGATACCGTGATCCACAACATCGAACTGCGTCCCGGTCAGGGTGCAGCTCTCGTCCGTTCAGCCGGAAATTTTGCCCAGCTGACTTCTAAGGAAGGT
>JAZMZT010000078.1:0-7070 GCA_045586125.1 Bacteroidaceae bacterium
CAACACCATGAACCGTCGTCATATCGAGTCTGTTCTGGCGCTTGATCTGGTTGATGTCGATGCCATCCGCAAGGCCGGCTTCAAGGTAGCCATTGACTGCGTCAACTCTGTAGGCGGTGTAATCCTGCCTGACCTTCTTGAGGCACTTGGCGTCAAGAGCGTTGACAAACTCTACTGTGAGCCTACCGGTGCTTTCCAGCATAATCCCGAGCCTCTTGAAAAGAACCTCGGCGACATAATGAATCTTATGAAGAAAGGCGGACGCGACGTGGCTTTCGTCGTAGATCCTGATGTGGACCGTCTGGCATTCATCGATGAGAACGGCGCCATGTACGGTGAGGAATACACCCTCGTAACCGTAGCTGATTACGTCCTCAGGCATACCCCCGGCAATACCGTCTCCAACCTCAGTTCAACCCGTGCCCTGCGTGACGTAACCCGTCAGTACGGCGGTCAGTACAATGCCGCAGCCGTAGGCGAGGTTAATGTCACCACCAAGATGAAGGAGACAGGTGCCGTCATCGGCGGCGAAGGCAACGGCGGAGTCATCTATCCCGCTCTGCATTACGGCCGTGACGCCCTGGTAGGTATCGCTCTCTTCCTGAGCCATCTGGCACATATGAATATGAAGGTTAGCGAGTTACGTAAGATATATCCTCCGTATTTCATCGCCAAGAACCGTATCGATCTCAAGCCCGGTACAGATGTAGATGCCATCCTGACAAAGATCAAGGGTATCTATGCCAAAGAGGAGATCAATGACATCGACGGTGTAAAGATTGACTTCCCCGATAAGTGGGTGCATCTGCGCAAGAGCAACACCGAGCCCATCATCCGCGTCTATTCCGAGGCCTCCACTATGGAAGCGGCCAACGCCATAGGTGAGGATGTCATGAAAGTCATCAACTCTATGATCTGACACCTTGGCCGGTATATACATACATATACCTTTCTGTGCCAAACGCTGTATATACTGCGGCTTCTTCTCGACTGTGCGTCAGGAGGAAGCCGCACGTTATGTAAAGGCCGTCTGCCGCGAACTTGAACTGCGCGCCGATTATTTGGCCGATGCCCCCGTCACCACCGTCTATTTCGGAGGGGGTACGCCGTCGCGTCTCACTCCTCAGCAACTCGGCGGGATCATTTCAACCATAGACTCTGTCATCGGCCTTAAAAATCTTCAGGAACTCACCGTAGAGTGTAATCCCGATGACATAACGCCGCAGTTCGTAACCGCACTGCGTGCCATCGGGGTCAACCGCATAAGCATGGGCGTGCAGACATTTAATGAGGAGATGCTGCGTTTCCTGCATCGCCGTCACACCGCAGCCCAGGCCCTTGACGCAGTCCGCATATGCCGTGAATCGGGCATAACCAACATCAGCATAGACCTCATGTACGGCCTTCCCGGTCAGACCTTGGATATGTTCCGTGCCGACCTCCAAACCGCCCTTTCCGCCCAGGTGCAGCACATTTCATCCTACTGCCTCTCCTATGAGGAGAACACCCCGCTGCAGGCGCTCCGAGATCAGGGCAGAGTGATTCCGGCCGATGACGATCTCTGCTCCCGAATGTACACCCTGATGTGTGACACCCTCCGTGAAGGAGGCTTTGAACACTACGAAATATCCAACTTCTGCCGTCCCGGCTTCCACTCACTCCATAACAGCAGTTATTGGGACGGAACACCTTATCTCGGCCTCGGTGCCGGCGCCCATTCCTACAACGGGGCCTCCCGCCAATGGAATCCCTCCGACCTCGATGCCTATATGCAGGGCGTAGAGCAGAACAACCCGCAATTTGAGGTAGAGCGCCTCTCCGCAACTGATCTCTACAACGAACGTCTCATGCTTCGCCTTCGCACTGCCCAAGGCCTGGACCTCACTTCGCTCACCCCGTCAGACCGTCTGGCGGTCCTTGAATCCGCCCAAAGTCTCATCTCCAACGGGTCTCTTGAGTTGGTCCATGACCGTCTTAGTATCCCTGAGCAAAAGTTGTTTGTCAGTGACGCCATAATCAGTTCCCTTTTCCGCTGATTTATTTGGTATTTCCACCTTAATTAGATAAATTTGCGAGCCTTCGGATTGAAGGCCAGACCTAATTGACAAACAATATTACTAATATGAAGAATTATAAAACAGAAGACATCCGGAACATCGCCATTCTTGGCGGAGCCGGATCAGGAAAAACCACTCTTACTGAGAGTATCCTTTTTGAGGCAGGCGTAATCAAGCGCCGCGGTTCAGTTAATGCTAAGAACACAGTCAGCGACACAGCAGCAGTAGAACTTGAGTATGGCTATTCAGTCTATTCAACAGTATTTGCAGTTGAGATGTTCGGCAAGAAGTTCAACTTCTTTGATTGCCCGGGCTCCGATGACTTCTCAGGTCAGGCAGTAACCGCCCTCAATATCTGCGACTCCGCCATTCTTGTAGTAAACGGTTCACGTGGCGTTGACGTTGGCCTTATCAACAGCTATCGTCTCGTCAAGAAACTCGGTAAACCCGCATTCTTCGTAATCAACCACGTTGACAGCGACAAGTGCGAGTATGATAACGTTGTAGAGCAGATCCGCTCTACCTTCGGTACCACTTGCGTACCTATCCAGTTCCCCGAGCAGGCAGGTCCCTCATTCAAGAGCGTGATTGACGTACTGCTCAACCAGAAACTCACCTTCGCTGACGGTTCAGCCATGAAGGCCGAGGATATCCCCGCATCTGTTGCCGATAAGGCTCAGACCATGCGTGACACTGTAACAGAGTCAGCAGCTGAGAACGATGAGGCTCTCATGGAGAAATTCTTTGATCAGGGTGAGCTTTCAATCGATGAGATCCGCGCCGGTTTCCGCAAGGGTATCGAGACATGCGGTCTGTTCCCCATCGTATGCACTGCTGCCGCTCCCAACATCGGTGTAAGCCGTCTCGTTGAGTTCCTGGGCAATGTAGCTCCCTCACCTCTGCAGGGTAAGGAGATTAAGGACGCCAAGGGTGATGTTGTAAAGCTTGATGCTTCCGGCACATCTCTCTTCTTCTTCAAGACAACAATCGAGCCCCATATCGGAGCTGTATCATATTTCAAGGTAATGTGCGGCAAGGCACATGAGGGTCAGGACATGATCAATTCAGACCGTGGTTCCAAGGAGCGTGTAGCTCAGATCTTCGTAAGCCAGGGTAACACCCGCGTTCAGGTTCCTGAACTTCTTCCCGGTGATATAGGCTGCACCGTTAAACTTAAGGATGTACGTACAGGCAATACCCTCAACGAGGGCGCTGACCGTTCATTCAACTTCATCAAGTATCCTAACTCAAAGTACTCACGTGCCCTCAAACCCGTAAATGAGGCTGATATGGAGAAGATGATGACCATCGTTAACCGTATGCGTGAGGAGGATCCCACTCTCGTTATCGAGCAGTCCAAGGAGCTCCGCCAGGTTATTCTTTACGGTCAGGGTGAGTTCCATCTCCGTACCTTCAAGTGGTGCATTGAGAACAATGATAAGATGATGATCAACTTCGATGAGCCCAAGATTCCTTATCGTGAGACCATCACCAAGCCCGCCCGTGCCGATTATCGTCACAAGAAGCAGTCAGGTGGTGCCGGTCAGTTCGGTGAGGTTCACCTCATCGTTGAGCCTTATGTTGACGGCAAGCCTATGCCCGATATGTTCAAGTTCGGCAACCAGGAGTTCAAGATGACCGTTAAGGGCGTCGAGGAATATCCGCTGGAGTGGGGTGGTAAACTCGTATATGTAAACAGTATCGTCGGTGGTTCTATCGATGCCCGTTTTATGCCCGCTATCCTCAAGGGTATCATGCAGCGCATGGAGCAGGGACCTCTTACCGGTTCATACGCACGCGATGTACGCGTAATCGTTTACGATGGTAAGATGCACCCCGTTGATTCAAATGAAATCTCCTTCCTGCTCGCAGGCCGTAACGCATTCAGCGCAGCCTTCAAGGAGGCAGGTCCTAAGATCCTTGAGCCCGTTTATGATGTTGAGGTTCTCGTACCCGCCGAGTACATGGGTGATGTAATGAGTGATCTCCAGGGTCGTCGCGGTATGATCATGGGTATGGAGAGTGAAGGTAACTATCAGGTGCTCCGCGCCAAGGTACCTCTCAAGGAAATGTCAACCTATTCAACATCCCTCAGTTCAATCACCGGTGGTAGCGGTTCATTCGTAATGAGCTTCAGCAGTTACGAACTTGTTCCTACCGATGTACAGGACAAACTCATCAAGGAGTTCGAGGCACAGCAGAAAGACGAGGAATAATAGCGATAGTTGTTATTTTGATAACTTCAAAAGGCGGAATTACCACAATTCTGCCTTTTTTATCTAAAAATCGCACAAAAAATTAAGTTAATTGTTTGCATTTGCCAAAACGTCGTTATATTTGCCCATATGAAAAAGTCAATCGTTTGGATATTGAGCGCGGTAATGTGCGTTTCGTTCGTCTTCCTGCTGACCCAACAGTTCAGCTATATCAAGAAGATGACCGATATGCGCCATCAGCATTTTGACGAATCCGTCAAGCGCAGCCTGTATGAAGTGGCCCGCAAACTTGAGCTTGTCGAGGCAGAAAGATATCTTGAAGAGGATATCCGTGAGATGCAGCGTAACTCCGATTATGGTAATATCTCCATAGACGGTTTCTACAGCCAGACATTCTCATTCCAGAATGGTGCGTTCTCATTCAGCCAGACTATTCAGCCGCCTGTTCAGTCTCCGGGCACTCCGGGACAGAACCCCTCGCTTGAGTCAACCACACCCACCATGCCGTCACTGCAGATACCCCGTTCTCAGAACGATAACGGTAGCGGAGTCATAGGTGAGCGCTCCAGGATTCTTCAGCAGCGTCAGCTTGAGCGCTATCTGTCCACAAAGGAACTTGTTGATGAGGTAATCTACAATATGCTTGTCAGCACCGGAAACAGGTCACTTGCTCAGCGTATTGATAACACCACTCTTGCCAACGAACTGACTGACCAACTCGCGGTCAATGGAATAGAGATACCGTTCCATTATGTGCTCACAACCAATACCGGCCGTGTAATCTATACCTGCTGCAAGGAGGCCAACACCAACTCCTTCGTCAACAGTTACTCTCAGGTTGTGTTCCACAATGACAACCCCAACCGCATGGGTGTCATCCGCGTGTCATTCCCCACACTCGATGACTACATTGACAAGTCAGTGGGTTTCATGCTCCCGTCACTTATCTTCATCGCAATCCTGATGGTAACCTTCGCGTTCACCCTCTTCGTTATCACACGTCAGCGTAAGATAACCGAGATGAAGAATGACTTTGTCAACAACATGACTCACGAGTTCAAGACTCCTATATCCACCATCTCACTTGCCGCTCAGATGCTTAACGATCAGGCCGTGTCCAAATCACCACAGATGTTCAAGCATATCTCAGGCGTCATCAACGATGAGACCAAACGTCTGCGTTTCCAGGTAGAGAAGGTGCTCCAGATGTCCATGTTTGAGCGTCAGAGCAACACCATGAAACTTAAGGAAATGGATGTCGATGAACTCATCAACGGTGTAATCAACACCTTCAAACTCAAAGTCGAGAATATCGGCGGAACCATCGATGCCCAGTTTGAGACAGAGGATCCGTTCGGCATGGTTGATGAGATGCACTTCACCAATGTCATCTTCAACCTCATGGACAACGCCGTCAAGTATAAGAGGCCCGATGTCCCGTTGCACCTTGAAGTCCGCACCTGGAACGAATCCGGCAAACTCATGGTCTCCATTGCTGATAACGGAATAGGTATCAAGCGTGATGACCTCAAGAAGATATTCGACCGCTTCTACCGCGTACATACCGGTAACCGCCATGACGTTAAGGGCTTCGGCCTTGGTCTGGCCTACGTAAAGAAAGTAATAGTTAACCACAAGGGAACTATTAAGGCTGAGAGCGAACTTGGCAACGGAACCAAGTTTATCATATCACTACCGCAAAACAATGAATAACCTATAAAAAACAAGATTATGGAAGAAAAACTGAACATCCTGTTATGCGAGGACGACGAGAACCTGGGTATGCTCCTCCGCGAGTATCTTCAGGCCAAGGGCTACAATGCAGAACTGTGCCCCGACGGTGATGCCGGCTACAAAGCTTTCATTAAGAACAAGTATGACATCTGCGTATTTGACGTAATGATGCCTAAGAAAGATGGATTCACTCTTGCAAAAGAGATTCGCGCTATCAACTCAGATGTACCCATCATGTTCCTGACCGCCAAGAACCTCAAGGACGATATCTTCGAGGGCTTCAAGATCGGTGCCGATGACTACATCACCAAACCCTTCAGCATGGAGGAACTTACACTCCGCATGGAAGCCATCCTGCGCCGTGTACATGGCAAGAAGAACCGTGAGGTTACCGTTTATCAGATCGGTAAGTTCACCTTCGATGCCAAGAAGCAGATACTCTCTATCGGTGAGAAGTCAACCAAACTCACCACAAAGGAGTCAGAGCTTCTCAACCTCCTCTGCGCTCACCAGAATGAGATCCTTCAGCGTGACTTCGCTCTCAAGTCAATCTGGATCGATGACAACTACTTCAACGCCCGCAGTATGGATGTTTACATCACCAAACTCCGTAAGCACCTCAAGGACGATGATTCAGTAGAAATCATCAACATCCACGGTAAGGGCTACAAGCTCATCGCTCCCGAAGCCGAGTGACACAATAGGGACGGTTCCTTCCGTGTCATTTTGAAACAAAAAGGTCGGACAACAATATTGTCCGGCCTTTGGTTTTTTGAGAAAATGACACGGAAGGAACCGTCCCTATTGTGTCACCCCCACGCACGTGCGTATATAAAAGAGGTATATCTGATATGAAGGTTTTTCTTATTGGGTCAATGTCAGCGAGTTATATTTATTAACAAAAAATTCAAGAAAAAAGTGCCCGATTTGTTTGGTGGGAATATTCAGAAGCACTACCTTTGCATCCGCTTTCCGAAAGGAACAGCACAGACAAGACGATCTTTGATACGATTTCATACAGACAAGTAGTACGACGGGCGTACTCTATCAAGAGTATGTCCAA
>JAZMZT010000079.1:0-1609 GCA_045586125.1 Bacteroidaceae bacterium
TATTAAACCGGCTGAAGTATCACAATTGCTTCTGGCTGAACTACAAGGTATTGATCTTAAGGCAACTTATGCAGAGGTGGGTACAGTGCTGCAGGTGAGCGACGGCGTTGTCCGCCTCTATGGGCTGGACAATGCGGAAGCTGGAGAGCTGCTTGAGTTTGACAATGGTGACAAGGCTGTTGTAATGAACCTTGAGGAGGATAATGTAGGAGCAGTGCTTCTTGGCCCTACAGACCACATTGAGGAAGGTGATACTGTGAAACGTACAGGACGTACCGCCTCAATTATGGTTAGTGAGCAGATGCTCGGCAGGGTAATAGACCCTCTTGGAGAGCCGTTGGACGGGCGGGGTGATATAGGTGGTGAGAGGATAGAGATGCCTCTGGAGCGTAAGGCTCCGGGTGTAATCTTCCGCCAGCCGGTAAATGAGCCTCTGCAGACAGGCCTCAAGGCCATTGATGCAATGATTCCTATTGGCAGGGGACAGCGTGAACTTATCATTGGTGACCGCCAGACAGGAAAGACCGCCATTGCCATAGATACAATCATCAATCAGAGGAGCCGTTATGAAAACGGTGATCCTGTTTACTGTATATATGTGGCAGTAGGCCAGAAGGCTTCAACCGTAGCTTCAATAGTTGAGACATTGCGCAAGCACGGAGCTATGGAATATACAGTTGTTGTGGCTGCCACTGCAGCTGTTTCTGCTGCAATGCAGTATCTGGCTCCGTTTGCAGGTGCTGCCATCGGTGAGTATTTCAGGGACACAGGGCGGCATGCACTTGTGGTTTATGATGATTTGTCTAAACAGGCGGTTGCATACAGGGAGGTGTCACTTGTTCTTAGAAGACCGTCGGGAAGGGAGGCTTATCCTGGAGATATCTTCTATCTCCACTCACGTCTTCTGGAGAGGGCTGCAAAGATCATCAACCAGCAGGAGGTTGCAGAGAAGATGAACGACCTTCCTGCATCCTTGAAAGGGAAAGTGAAGGGTGGTGGTTCTCTTACGGCACTTCCAATCATTGAGACCCAGGCAGGTGACGTATCTGCATATATCCCTACCAATGTAATTTCAATTACCGATGGACAGATCTTCCTGGATGCCAACCTGTTCAACCAGGGTAACCGTCCTGCAGTGGATGTGGGTATCTCTGTATCCCGTGTAGGTGGAAATGCCCAGATTAAGGCAATGAAGAAGGTGGCAGGTACCCTTAAGATAGACCAGGCGCAGTACCGTGAACTTGAAGCGTTCTCAAAGTTCTCAAGTGATATGGATGCAGTTACCGTAAATACATTGGACAGGGGGCGTAAGAATACCAGACTGCTTGTACAGCCACAGTATTCACCTATGGCTGTAGAGCATCAGATTGCAGTGCTTTATTGCGGTACAAGAGGACTGATGAAAGATATTGCAATTGACGATGTTCTGGAGTTTGAGAAGATGCTCGTTACTACCCTTGAGGGAGAGGATGTATTTGATACACTCAGAAAGGGCATCATTGATGATACCATAACACAGAAGATAGAAAAGGCTGCGGCATCGGTTGTGGCACAATTGAAAAAATAGCGTATGGCTGCATTACAGGACATAAAGGCCAGAATTGCCTCA
>JAZMZT010000080.1:0-2821 GCA_045586125.1 Bacteroidaceae bacterium
ATTCAGGATTATTCTCTTTTCAATCCAATTCAACCTCTACCTCCTCCAGATCGTCATCATCAAACTCATCGTCCGGAAGGTCATCAAAATCAAATTCAAAATCAGCACCGGCAGCCACCAACTCATTCTGCAACTCACCAGCATCCTTTGAGCGGTGAACAATATGCTCGGTCTTCCATGTGGCATCCAGTTTGTTGCTCTCGCTGTTGAGTTCCTTCCACAGGATATCCTTAAGCTGCTGCAGACCCAGACCGCTTACGCCCGATATGAACACATGGGGAATATCGGCCGGAAGGTTTGGCTCCAGCATTGACATGAGTTCCTCATCTATAAGGTCACACTTGGTAATGGCCAGCACACGCTGCTTATCGAGCATCTCGGGGTTGAACTGTGCCAACTCGTTGAGCAGGATCTCATATTCACGTGTTATGTCATCGGTATCGCCGGGTACCATGAAAAGCAGCAGCGAGTTTCGCTCAATATGACGCAGGAACCTGAGTCCCAGGCCCTTGCCCTCGCTGGCACCCTCAATGATACCGGGAATATCGGCCATTACGAATGACTTGCCTTCGCGGTATGAAACGATACCCAGATTGGGTTCAAGAGTAGTGAACGGATAGTTTGCAATCTTGGGCTTTGCGGCCGATATGGCCGACAGCAGTGTGGATTTGCCAGCGTTGGGAAATCCAACCAGGCCCACATCGGCCAGCAGTTTAAGTTCCAGGACCACCATGAGTTCCTGGGCCGGCTCACCGGGCTGTGCAAAACGGGGCGCCTGACGTGTGGCTGTACGGAAATGCCAGTTTCCCAGACCTCCGCGGCCACCCTTGAGCAGAACCACCTCCTGACCGTCATCGGTTATATCGCAAAGATACTCGCCGGTCTCGGCATCGTAGGCTACCGTTCCGCAAGGCACCTCAATGATAACGTCATTGCCGTCCTTGCCGAAACACTTGTTGCTGCCGCCGTTTCCGCCGTTCTCGGCAAAAGCGTGACGCTCATAGCGCAGATGCAGCAATGTCCAGTAGTTGCGGTTACCCTTCAGGATAACACTTCCGCCCTTACCGCCGTCACCTCCGTCGGGACCGCCGTTAGGGATGTATTTATCATGACGCAGATGGGCCGATCCGCGACCGCCCTTGCCCGACCTGCAAAAGATCTTTACGTAGTCTACAAAATTTGATTCTGCCATATATTCAAATGCAAGGTGGGGTCAGATTGACTCCACCTTCTCTATTATTTCCTTGATCATCAGATCCTTGTCACCCTTAAAGGTAAACTCTGACAATACCCCTTCCTTCTTGAACCATTCAATCAGGGGATGAGTCTGGGTATAGTATACGTTGAAACGTTTCCTGATTGTCTCCGCGTTGTCATCGGACCTGCCTTCAACCTCTGCACGGTGCAGAAGACGCTGCATGAGTATGTCTTCACTGACTATGAGGTTAAGTGTAACCGATATCTTCTCACCGCGTTCCTGCAGCATCTCCTTAAGGGCCTTGGCCTGAACTATGGTGCGGGGGAATCCGTCAAAAATGACTCCGGGACCGTCACGCATGGTGTCATAGACGCGGGCAAGCATGTCAATGATCAGATCATCGGGTATGAGTTGTCCTTTTTCAATATAGCCTTCGGCTATCCTGCCCAGTTCTGAGCCCTCCCTGATTTCAGCACGGAGCACATCACCGGTTGAGATGTGGTAATAACCGAATTTTTCAACAAGGGCAGCACTGTATGTCCCCTTACCTGAACCGGGGGCTCCAAAGATTACGATGTTGTCCATTCTAAATACAATTATTCCTTTACAATCTTATAAATATCACGTGAGTTACGGCCGAATCCGTCATAATCCAATCCGTAACCAACAATAAAGCCGTTGGGAATATTCATAGCCAGATATTTCAGGTTTATGTCAACCTTCAGCTTATCGGGCTTGCACAGAAGTGCGCACACCTGAACCGATGCGGCTTTCTTCTGGGCGAGTGAATCCAGCACGTCACGCATGGTGTAGCCGGTATCCACGATATCCTCGACAATGATGATGTGTCGGCCCTCAACATCCTCCTGGAGTCCCATGAGTTCCTTAACCTTACCGGTAGTGTCAGTTCCCTGATATGATGAGACTTTCACGAAAGAGACGTTACAGGGTATGTTCACGTCCTTAAGCAGGTCTGCCGCAAACATGAATGAACCGTTCAGAATGCACAGAAACAGCGGCTCCTTACCAACGTAATCACGGTTTATCTCGGCTGCTACTCTCTTAATCTCCTTCTGGATATCTTCTTCCTTAAGAAAAACCTCAAACTCTCTGTCCTTTACCTGAATGGTTCCCATATTGTCTTGAAATTTTATTATGCGAATATACTCAAAAAAAGAAGGCCGATACCGTTATTCAGTCCAATTTTATGAGCCGTCCCGACAAGAATGGACCATTTTTAACAAAATAAGCGTACATTTGCCAAGTGCAATTGCCAAACTATGGATAAAGTAACCGTAGGTCAGGACTATGTAAAATCCCTCATCAGGCCGCGAGACCCCAAGGCTCACAAGGGCTGTTTCGGTCATGCCCTGCTCTATGCAGGCAGTCCGGGAATGGCCGGCGCTGCCGTGCTCTCGGCAAGAGGCTGCCTGCGCAGCGGAATAGGCCTGCTCACCGTCTGCTCCCCGTCATGCAACAATGACATCCTGCAGATATCGGTCCCCGAGGCTATGACAATCCCGGCCGATGACCTTTACGCCAATACTGACCTGAGCCGATACAATGCCGTCGGTGCAGGTCCCGGACTTGGCAAAGGTGAATCACAGACTGCCATACTTGAGA
>JAZMZT010000081.1:0-1533 GCA_045586125.1 Bacteroidaceae bacterium
TCGCGTCTGAGACCTATCTGCATCACAACCATCACCACCATTGTCACGCTTATCCCGATGGCAATGGGTGACAACGAGTATGCCGGTGCCATAGGTGCTCCGTTCGCGCTGACTGTGATTGGCGGTCTGACATTCTCGGCCGTGCTTACGCTGCTGCTCATACCTACGCTCTACATATCGTTTGAGAACATGAGGGCATGGTACAGGAAACTGGGCCGATACACCCATATCATGCACGCAGTTCTGTTCAGCGTGGGCCTTATTGTGATCTTTACCACTGCACACGGCATTTTCCGCATACTCATTTACATTATCGTGCTGGCAATTGCCGTTCCGGGAATAACGTACTTCATAAAGAGTTCAGTAAGGTTTGCACGCAAGGATATCGTAAAACCCGACGAGCCGATTGTAATTGAGGTGCGTAACCTGGTTAAGGTCTATGACTGGTACAGCCTGTTCCTGCGTCAGTGGCGCAGCGGCCTGAACATTCGCCGCCGTCTTGGACTGGCCCGCACATTCCATCATGCAAAAGACTTTGTAAGCCTTCTGTGGCAGGTGGTTGTGTTCGGATATACATGTTATCTGGCCGGATGGTATTTTGAAAAGCAGGGCTGGATCCTGCTTATGACCATCATTACCCTGGCCGGTGTCAACAATATCCTCAAGGCTGTACTTGAGTATATAGCATACAAGTTCAAGAAGGGCGCCGGAGCAGTGACGATAATCCGTAAGATCCTTTATTGGGCACTTCCGGTATGCGCCATGTTATTCCTGAGTTCACGCATAGAGAGCAAGGGATTCATGGTATTCATTGTGGTAGTATGGATATTGGGACTCTGCATCAGCAAGACTGCCGACTATCTGTACGAGAACAACATCAATGTAGAGCGACTCAAGGGTGAGACCGCAGGTATCCGCCGTGGATGGTTCCTGTTCGTAAAGAGCATTCCCATCATCGGCAAGCGCAAGAAGCCGTTCAAGGCCCTGCGTGGTGTTACGTTCGAGATCCACAGCGGTATGTTCGGACTTCTTGGACCTAACGGTGCCGGTAAGTCTACGTTCATGCGTATCGTGACCGGTATCCTGCGTCAGAGTTACGGAACCGTGTTCATCAACGGTATGGATACCCTCAAGTACAGGGAGGAACTTCAGAGTCTGATTGGTTTCCTGCCTCAGGAGTTCGGCATGTACGAGTCCATGAGCGCATGGGATTTCCTGAACTATCAGGCCATCCTTAAGGGTATTACCGATGAGAAGGTGCGTAACGAGAGACTTGAGTACGTGCTCACATCAGTTCATATGTATGAGCAGCGCAACTCGGCCATCGGATCGTTCTCAGGCGGTATGAAGCAGCGTATAGGTATTGCGCTTATACTGCTTAACCTGCCGCGTATCCTTGTGGTCGATGAGCCTACAGCAGGTCTTGACCCGCGTGAGCGTATCAGGTTCCGTAACCTGCTGGTTGAACTTAGCCGTGACCGTATCGTGATATTCTCGACCCATATCATTGAGGATATAGCAAGTTCATGTAAC
>JAZMZT010000082.1:0-16537 GCA_045586125.1 Bacteroidaceae bacterium
ACTTGGCGTTCTTTACACCTACGTTCTCGGCAGGAATCATCTCGCAGTTGAACATTACACCCTTTGAGTGGTAGTGCTTGTTCAGTTTCTCAATGATACCCAGCACGGTCTGAACATACTCGGTATAACGCGGGTTGTCACTGATTTCGATGCCCAGGAACTCGGCACTCTCAACCAGACCGTTAACGCCGATGGTCAGGTACTGACGGCCGATATTGATGTAACCTGAATCAAACAGCGGGAGCATACCCTTGCTCTGCAGTTCCTTGAGGTTCTCGTTGTAAGCCAGCTGGACCTTGTGCATCAGGTCAACAACCTCCTCGATATAGTTCTGATAAGGAATACCCATACGCTGTGCATACTGAACGCAACGGTTCAGGTTGATGGTGAGCACGCTCTTGGAACCGGTACTTACGCCACCTGCACCAAGTGTGTATGAGAATCCGTTATCGGTAATGGCGTTTCTCAGACGGCAGCAACTGGACAGTGAGTCTGCGTTGTCGCTGATGTAGGTGAAGAATGAATGGCCCTCGGCATACATCTCGGCTGTAAAGTCACCGTACTCCTTATCCTTAACGTCACCGTTCTCGGTAAGAAGAGCCATGGTCTCAACAGGGAATGTGAGCACGCAGCGCAGACGCTCCTGGTTGAACCACTTCATGAAACGCTTCTGCAGCCATGAGAGAGACTCCCAATGGGGCTTCTCGCCGTCCGGGAAGCGGAACTCACCAAACAGTGACTCAAAGTAGTAGCGGTCATAGTAGCTGATGTTCCAGAACACAGACTGGAAGTTACGTGCACCGGTAGGCTGGTTGATACTGTATACAACCTGCTGGAAGTAGTCAGTGATAACCTTATCGATGGAACGTTTCTTTATGCTAAGGTCTACGATTTCATCGGCACGCTTGTAGTAATCCTCACCGTACTCCTTCTCAATGAAGTAGTTCATGTACATAAGGAACTCAGGAGTAGCGCATGCACCTGAAAGCATTGAAGACACCATGAAGACCATGTTGATGAAACCGCCGCAGAAAGCCTTGAGGTTGGTAGGCTGTGTAGCGTTACCGCCTATTGACTTGGTACCGCCCAGCAACCACGGATACATGGTGATACTTGCGCAGTAGTTAGCCAGGTTTGTCTCATCGTTCTTGTAGATGAAGTGCTGGTGAAGTAGGTTGATGTACTTATCGGCAACCTCCTTACCGAACATGGTACGGATACGGTCGCAGAGAAGACGACGGTTCAGACGGATAAAGCCCTTTTTAGGCAACTCACCGATAAGAGTTGCAATGTTCTTGTTTTCAACATTGGCGTTTGCGTCGAACTTGCTTCCTTCAGCAGCGTTCGCAGCTTGACAATAGCCCATGAGGAACTCGAGTTTTGATTTAGTCTCACGGTCCTCAGCGTGACGGTTGCGGTACAGCATGTACGTTTTGGCAACCTGATAGTAGCCCTCGGCCATCAAAGCAACCTCCACCTGGTTCTGGATCTCCTCCACGCTGATACCGCTTTGGATATTCAGATGGCTCAGAATTCCGGTCATAACCTCTTCAGTTGCAAAAGCGCCTGAAGCCAGGAAAGACTTGGAGATAGCGGCCTTAATCTTGTCAATGGTAAACACCTCGTGTTTGCCATCTCTTTTTACAATATATGTCTCCATAAATAACTAAAAGTATTCATCAATTCAGCATAGCGGAGTGACCTTGTCCCTCCACAAAGTTGTAATATATAATCAGGATAACTCCCTCATAAATCCCCGGCCTTGTAGTCCTGCAAGAACCAAGGGCCCTATGTCATTGGCAGGTCTTCTGACTTATCCCGTCCCGTGCGCCTTCCCGGTCCCGTAACGGCCAGTGGCAGAGAGTGCATCGGACTTATAATCAGGGATTTACAGCAGCAGGTACTGTCCCGGATTTACACCGGATTCCAAATTAT
Source organism: Bacteroidaceae bacterium (assembly GCA_045586125.1). GTDB lineage: Bacteria > Bacteroidota > Bacteroidia > Bacteroidales > Bacteroidaceae > Colenecus. Next base: position 1,936 of record JAZMZT010000082.1, read on the forward strand.
CCCTTATGGCTGTTACCATTCGGGAACCAATGACGATAGCAAAGATATGATAAAAACAATACGATGATACGGGCTGTTAATAACTTCCGGGGCTTTCTGAAATAGAAGTTTTCAACAGGTAAAAATTTTACTTAGATTTGCAGATGTTATGGCACTGAAAAGATTCGGAGTATCGCTTGAAGATGAGTTGCTGGAGCAACTGGACTCATTGGTTAAGGAGGACGGTTATGCCAACCGATCCCAGGCCATACGTTTCCTGATAGAGAAGAATCTGGCCGAAAAGAAGTGGCAGTGCAACCATATCGTTGCGGGTACCATATTTATAATATATGACCAGCAGCGGACCGATATATCCGCACGCATATCGGATATACAGATCCGCCACCAGAATCTTGTGCTCTCATCACAACAGCACTATATCAACGAGGGCACCTGCCTGCACGTGTGCACCGTCATGGGTGAGGCCCGCCTGCTTACCGCCCTGGCCGATGAGATGACCTCCATCAAGGGAATCCGCCACGGCAAGCTCCTTATGAGCCGGGCCGATTAGCGCTTTATAAAGAAACTTCCTACCGCCACAACCAGTATCAGGCCTGAAAGCAGGAACGCCCATACGTTTACAACCCTGGACGATGCCGTTATGGTATAATCACCCGGTATAAGGAAACTGCCCTCAAAACGGTATTTTATCACGCCGTCCTCAACCTGTCCGCGTCCGGCATCGATGACACGCCCCGGCATCTTAAGCAGATACGGAGCCTCAAGATTCATCAGCCCCAGGCTCTGATTCCACAGTACCCTGCCGTACTCGGAAATTTCATCGCCATAACCGGCTTTTGTAAAGACATCAGTCTTAAAGAAATAGTCCAGGAATTCAATTTCCCTGTTTTCAAAGAATTCCACATTCTGATTCCATGCCTCATGCATGACCGAATCACGCATGGAGAGGAATGTCTTACGGTCCACAGGCGGGTTAATCTCATCATAGAAACGGTCTATTGTACGGAAATAGATATCCCATGTCATATCATAAAACCAGTGGTCAGTATTGAATGATATGTCCTGCAGATACTGAAGATCCTGTCCTGTAACGCCATCGGGCAGTTCCGGATAACCGGTGTACCAGAAAGAGGCCTCATCCCGGGTTATGTAATCGGTAACGGGAATACTCAAATCCGCGTTCCAGCCCTTGAATGTCTCCGTAAAGGTATATTCGGTATAGAACCATTTGAATTTCCTGTCAAGGCTTGAGTTGGAACGGATAGGCTTACCTGACAGTTGCAGGGCCGGGCAGACGTCCATATCCTCCACCTTTTTAAAACTCCTTCTGATAACAGCATTGTACAGGCTATCAACCGAGAATTTACGGACATAGCCTTTCTTATCAACCAGTTCCCACCCTTTATCCTCTGTCAGGCAACTGCTGTCGTCCGATGACACAGTCCTTACGCATGATCCGTCACGCATCACCTCTGTAATCATCTGAACCTTCCATTCGTCACATGAGACCATAGCCAGCATTGTGACGGCAAACAATATTTTAGAAATCGAAACTCGCATAAATCTTCTTCTTTATGATTTTACGTTCATTCATTATTCTCAATTTCTCCCTGCGCAGATTATAATTCTCTGCCGGAGAACACTCATCACACTCAAATGATGAGGAAGCAACTTCAAGATAGTCCTCACTTCCATTATCAGCATTCACTGTATTGCTCTCCAGATGCACGAACAGCACCATAAAGACAACCGCCGCCACCGATGATGCAGTCCTGAGCACCGTGAGCCACATCGGAATGCGCTTGGGGGTGTCAATAGCCGCCATGATACTGTCGGTCAGCGCATCGGCATCGGGCACCTGGGGCATCTGCCCTTTCAGTCGTTCCATCAAATCATCAATCCTTTCCATAACCCATCTTTATCAATCTGTCTCTTATATTCTTTTTGGCCGCATACAGATTGCTCTTTATCTGGTCTGCATCCAGGCCTGTAATCTCCGTTATCTGTGCTGTCTCAAGCCCCTCAAGTTGGCTCAGGGTAAACACCAGTTTCTGCTTTCCGCTCAATTCATTTGCCATCACCTTTATGACCGATACCCACTCGCTGCTTTCCAACTGCCGCTCCGGGTCTGTGTCATCGGCCACCTGTTCAAACACGCGTTCATCCACTTCTGCCGGGCCGATGGGCCTTACCTTGCGCAAACGGTCCAGACAGAGCCTTGATGCAATCGTGTAGACCCATGTGTTGAAACCGTAGCGGTCATCGTAACTGCCAATGTTCTGCCACACCTTTATAAAAGTATCCTGCACTACATCCTTGGCTTCCTCGATATCGGCCAGCATCTTGAGTGAGAGCGAGTAGACCATACCCTGACAATTCTGCACCACAGTGCGGAAAGCGGCCTTGTCACCCGCCTTGCACCTGCTGATTATGTCGGCGTCAATCTGTTGCATCTCACTTAATTATACGGACTTCTGTCCGGGAAGTCAAAAATAGTCAAAAAAAATGCCCTTTCATCAATAAACGGGTGTCACGAATTATCATATTCGTGTTACTTTGCTATATTTGCAACCATAACTAGCCAAACCTTATTTATGAAACGCATTGCACTAATTATTGCCGCAGCTGCCGTATCATTCAGTACAGCACAGGCGACAGAGCCTTCGGATTCCATTCTCCAGGAGGTAGTTATAACCGGCACACGCGCCGCCACTGATGTACGTCATCTCTCACAAACCGTGAACGTGGTTGACCGCACTGCCATTGAGGAGACCAACCGTACATCACTTTTACCGTTGCTCACCCAGCAGGTTCCCGGACTCTTTATCACACAGCGCGGTTATGCCGGCTACGGCGTATCGGGCGGTGCCGCAGGTAACATATCCATGCGCGGTATGTCAGGCAGTTCCGCACGTATGCTCATCCTTATAGATGGACACCCCAACTACGCTGGCATATACGGACACCCCATAGCAGACTCCTACCAGTCACTCATGACTGAGAGGGTTGAGGTTCTTCGCGGTCCCGCATCACTCCTTTACGGTTCAGATGCCATGGCCGGCGTAATCAACATCGTCACCAAAAAGCCCAAGGACGGCACCAGCGTACGTCTGAATGCAGGTTACGGTTCATTCAACACCACCGAGAGCGAACTCTCGGTAAATACCCGCCAGGGAAAGTTCAGTGCCGTAGCATCAGGCTCATACAACCGCACTGACGGACACCGTGACAACATGAATTTTGAGCAGTTCGGCGGATATGCCAAACTGGGTTATGATATCTCAGACAATTGGAACGCATCGGCCAACGTGGATATCACACGTTTCAAGGCTTCGCAGCCCGGTCCCGAGAACGCACCTCTGATTGACGCCGACCAGGACATCACCCGCGGGACATCGGCCCTATTCATAGAGAACAACTACAGGAACACATCCGGTGCCGTAAGTTTATTCTACAGCTGGGGCAACCACTGGATCAATGACGGACATAATGTAGGGGCAGATCCCAAGGCTTTCCGTTTTATCTCATATGATGAGATGTGGGGAGCATCGGCATGGCAGAGCGCAAGCCTGTTTGAAGGCAACCGCCTGACACTGGGTCTTGATTATTACCGTTACGGTGGCAAGGCCAACAATCATTTTGTTGACGGACCTACCGCAGGAGCAGATGTTCTTCAGGTCGATGCAAGCGAGGATGAGATAGCAGGTTATCTTGAGGCCCGCCAGGCCATCGGCGATTGGCTTACCCTGAACGCAGGTCTGCGCGTAGACCATCACTCAAAAGCCGGCACAGAACTTGTTCCCCAGGCTGGCGCCGCATTCCATCTGCCTGCCAACGCCGAGGTAAAACTGTCTGCAGGCAAGGGATTCCGCTATCCTATCATCAGGGAGATGTTTATGTATCCTCCCCAGAACGACGCACTTAAGGCTGAGTCTCTCTGGAACTATGAAATTGCTTTCTCACAGACACTCCTGTCAGGCAAACTCTACTATGGAGTCAACCTGTTCTATCTTGATGCCAAGAACTTAATCGTCACAGCCCCCAACCCCACGGCTCCCCCTCCAATGCTCAACCAGAACACCGGCGAGCTCAAGAACAAGGGCGTAGAACTTGAGGCATCATACCTTATTTCAAAATCATTTGCCGTAAACGGAAACTACAGTTTCCTCAAGATGGATAATCCTGTTATCGGAGCACCCGAGCACAAGGTTTATCTGGGAGGTTCTTACACTCAGGGCAGTCTGCACGCCAGCACCGGTCTTCAGTACATAAACGGACTTTACTCAGTTGTCAACGCAAATGATCCCACAAAGAACAAGAAGGAGAATTTCATGCTCTGGAACGCCCGCGTGGCTTATCAGATTTCAGACATGATCCGTGTATGGGTGAACGGTGACAACCTGCTCAATACCAAGTATCAGATCAATGACGGTTATCCCATGCCGGGTATAGCCTTCATGGGCGGCTTCACCTTGACCTTGTAACAGGCATTTCATAAAAGCCTACCAGATTCAATACCTGTACGTTGTCCCTTAAACGGGCAACGTACAGTTTGTTATTAACAGGATCCAGTCCTCTGGAAACCGATAGGCCCAGGATTCCTATTACCTTTTCATCACCATCAAGCAGTTCTGCCAGAACATAGACGTCATCGGGACGGGAGGTATCACTATCCAGTTTCAGGAAAAGCCATCCCCTGTTATCCTGGAAGAAGTCAATGACATGTTCATTTTCCAAAATGATATCCTTGGCAATCAGTCTCCTGTCCGGATCATCTGGCCTTGGAGTCTGGTTCTCAAAAAAACCGTCCTTACCGTAAAAAAGATCCACCCATCTGCTGTCAGTGCTTCGGTCAGGCAGGTCAGCGCCAAAATGTTCTGATATGTAATGGGCCAGTTTGTAAGTGGCCACAATTGAGCCTTGGATGGTCAGATGCTGGTTCTTGTCATATGTAGGCTCAAAGCAGTCGCGCTTAAGACCCGAAGCATATGGCCTCTGCATGTTATACCAGTTCTTTTCAGTAGGAGCAATAGCCTTGGCCTGTTCATCCATCCAATCATCATAGTTGCCTATATGGAGTTCATACATGGGCAATGTAAAGAACATTACCTTGATGCCTTTTTCATCACACAGGTCTACAATCTTACGGGCATATCTGATATCCCTCTTGCTGATCTTCTCCTGTCTTCCGTCTACTGCCGGGCCTTTGGTTTCATACAGGTTCATGATACTGTCGTTGATTCCTGTTTTAAAGCGTGAGTATCGGCCCAGATACAAGCTGTTATCCTTTGACTTATGCCTCTTTTCATACAAGTCCCGGTTATACTTCATCAAATCACGGTTTCTCAGAAGCAATTCGTGATTTCTCAGGGTGAATGACCAGGCGGGCAGACAGGATTCCGCGTCAAAAAGGAACGGCATGGACTCCAGTTTGATTTTCAGGTTACGCCGTGGATAGAAACTGCGGAACTCATCCGCCAGGGCGGCTCCTCTCAGTTTATTGTTTTCTATACCGCGCATAAGGTAAGTCTCAACCACCACCAGTTTCGGAGTAGTCACTGTAAGAAGTTCTTTCAGACAGTAGTAGGCATCGGCTATCGTAATTCCGCTAGGGGCCAGGTCAAACGCGGTGCAATTCAATGCACATGACAGGCTGAAAGGCTCTACGCCCGTATTTACATGTGAATTGCCAAGCACAACTATATCAATAGGATTATCAGGGGTGAGCCTGTAGATTGATTCCCATCGCATCTCATGATGAGGCTCTTTCTGATCAGTGATAAAGAAAGCCTTCCTGTCTGAGTATACAACCGATATCACTGCAATCAGTATAATGATTGCAAGACGGACCAGCAGGTGGACCGGTCTGACAGCGCGCGACTGATTGTTTTCCTTTTTCATTTTTCTCAGAACTGAAAGTAAATGAAGTTATTGTCACTGCCGTTACCGTAAATGCCAAAGAAAATTGCTCCCAGAACAATGGCGATATACGGAATCCATCTCACAAGCCAGAAACTGTTGAAGAAGAATGACTCCAGCTTTTCTTTCCACCTCTCCTCCATCAGTTCTATGATCATCAGTCCTGCCAGGACGCCGATGACAAAACGGAATTCCGGCTGAGGAAGGCCAAATGAGTACAAAGCATCCGCATTGCCAAAACCCAGGTCGCTGAACATCAGCATTGCAGTCTGGAATGTCGGCGAGCGGAAGAATATCAGCGAAAGGGCCCAATATGACGTGACAAAAAGGGAACTGAACAACCTTTGCAGAAAAGAGGCAGGCTTCAACTTGAGCCATTTGTCAAATACAATCAGTGCAAGCCCGTTGACAGCGCCCCATATCACAAAGTTCCATGACGCTCCGTGCCATATACCGCTCACCACGAATACTATCAGTGTATTAAGCAGTGCTATAGCCAAGCCGCGTCTGTTTCCTCCCAGCGGAATGTACAGATAATCGCGGAACCAGCTGGTAAGGGTAATATGCCATCTTGACCAGAAATCCTTGAATGTGACCGATACGTACGGGCGGCGGAAGTTGGTTGACAGGCTGAAGCCGAACAGATGAGCCGTTCCCACTGCAATCTGCGAATAGGCAGAGAAATCCAGATACAGCTGGAAACAGAAGAAAACGGTTGCCATCAGTACCGGTAGTCCTTTTACGGGATTCAGGTAAACCGCATCCACATAAACAGCCAGACGGTCTGCAATCACCATCTTCTTGAACAGGCCCACTGCAATGAGCAGCAAACCTTTGCGCATCTTTTCATAGACATACGGTTTACGGTCATTATCCAGGAACTGAGGCAGGAGATCCTTGGCACGTTCAATAGGACCGGCAACCAACTGCGGGAAGAATGCAATGAAAGTTGAAAAAGCCACAACATCCCTGACCGGTTCAAACTGTCGGCGATAAATATCTATGACATAGCCCAAACCCTGGAAAGTGAAGAAGCTGATTCCCACCGGCAGAATAATATTCAAGGTGCTGAATTTATCTATCACTCCGGCCAACCCCAGGACGCTGTTCAGACTTGTAATAAAGAAGTTGAAATACTTGAAATAAAACAGGAATCCCAGGTTTATGATAAGGGCCGATGCCAGAAACCACTTTCGCTTAACGGGTGACTCTGTGGAATGGATAAGTAATCCTATTGTATAGTCTGTGACTGTAACAGCAATGATAAGAAACAGGAAACGCCAATCCCAACATGCATAGAAGAAATAACTGGCCACAAGCAGGAAAGTATTCCTGACGGCCTTATTGCGATTGAATACCAACCAATACAGAGTGCATGATAACAACAGGAAAAACCCAAAAGCGAATGAATTGAAAAGCATTGTCTGTTGGTTATAGTTTACCTTTTTATATTACAAACGTAAAAAAAAACAAACATAATTCCCAGGCACTGTCAAAAAATTAGACGTTATTGCCCCCAAAAACACGATTTTGCTTTTATAGTTTGTCCTGGCATTGCGGCGATGGTACTTTTGGGATGTAAATCAAAACGCAGAAATATGAAACAGCTGATCAAGATACTTACTCTCCTTGTTTTGCCGAACGTATCTGCTGCCGGCTATGCCGATGGCGATACGGTTCGATTAACCATGAGCCAGGTTATCCGCATGGCTCAGGAGTCATCGCCGCAGGCGGTGCAGGCACGCAACACGTTTGAGTCAGCCTGGCTCAGTTACCGCAGTTACAAAGCCAGCATGCTCCCCTCCCTGTCCCTGTCATCATCGCCGTCTCTAAACCGCAGCACCAACTACGTGACACTGCCCGACGGATCCGAACTGTTTGCCCGCAGCAACAGCATGCGCAACAACGTCTCTCTGGACCTGTCACAGAACGTGTGGTTTACCGGCGGTACCATTTCTCTTTCAAGTAACCTGAGCCGATTGGACCAACTGGGCGAGAATCCCACTCACAGTTACTACTCACAGCCTCTGCAACTGAGTTTCTCACAGAGCCTGAACGGTTACAACTCGTTCAAGTGGAGCCGCAAGACCGAGCCCATTGAGTACCGCAGGGCCCGCAAGCAGTATGCCGAGACCATGGAACTGGTGGCATCGCAGGCAGCTTTGGTGTTCTTCAATCTGGTATCGGCCCAGACGGAACTGGAGATTGCCCAGCTCAATCATGCCGCCACAGATACCCTTTACACCTACGGACTGGGCCGATACAACATAGGTACCATCACAGAGAATGAACTGCTCCAGCTGGAACTCAACAAGCTCAACAGCGAGACCAGCATAATGTCATCGCAGATGTCGTTCGATGACGCGGTTGACCAGCTGCGCAACTTCCTGAACCTGACATCGGACACACAGATAGAGGTTGTTACCACCGACAGCATTCCCCATTTTACGGTGCCGCTTGACCAGGCCATGGAACTGGCCCGTCAGAACAGCCCCGATATAGAGAGCATGGAACTGAGCCGTCTTAACAGCGAGAGTAACCTGGCATACGCCAAGTCACAGGCCGGATTCAAGGCATCCATCTATATGCGTCTGGGACTGGCTCAGACGGCCGATGAACTGCCCGAGAGTTTCCGTAACCTTAATGACGAGCAGTCGGTGAGTGTATCCATAAGCATTCCCATTCTTGACTGGGGACGTGCCCGCGGCCGCGTAAAGATAGCACAGAACAACCTGGAACTTACCAGGATGCACATAGAACAGAATGAGGTGAGCTTTGAGAAGATGGTCACCCGCACCGTGAGCCAGTTCAATATGCAGGAGCGTCAGGTAGATATAGCCCGCCGCGCCATGCAGACAGCCCAGCACCGATATGAGGTGGCGCGCCACCTGTACGTGAGCGGCAACTCCACCATACTGGACCTGAACTCGGCCATAACCGCCAAGGATTCGGCGTACAGGGGATACGTATCGGCCCTGAGCCGTTATTGGCAGCTCTACTACACTATCCGAAGCCTTACAGCTTATGACTTTATGAATAATGAACTTATAGAACAGCAAGTAGAATATGGACGTTAAGTTACCACCCAAGAAATGGTATGTAAAGTACCGCATACACATAGTAGCCGGCATTCTGGCCGCAGGACTCATAGGGATGCTCATCAAGGTTTCAACCGGCCCCAAGATAATAAGGATTAACTCCGACAGCGTGCAGACTGCCACCGTCCAGAGCGGCGAGTTCTCAGAGTACGTGAATGCCGAAGGTACCCTCCAACCCATCCAGACCATCAAGGTCTATACACGTGAGGGCGGATTTGTGGAGACCGTACTGGTTCAGGACGGCGCCCTGGTACACAAAGGCGATACGCTCATGATTCTGAGCGACCCTGAGTTGCAGCGTACCATTGAGACCGCACGCGAGAGCTGGCGCAAGCAGAACCGCTCTTACCGTACCAGCATGATTGAGATGGACCAGCGCCGTCTGTCACTGGCACAGAGCATACTGCAGACCAAGTATGAACTCAAACGTCTGGAGAAGGAGCACAACCTGGCACAGGAGGAGTTCCGCATGGGAATACGCAGCCGCGCCCAACTTGATGTAGCCGATGAGGAGTACAACTACAAGATGGAGACCGTACGCCTGCAACTGGAGAGCCGCCGTCAGGACTCCGTACTGAACGCCATCCGCCAGGAGGCCCTGCAGGATGAACTAGCCGAAGCCCAGCGCCAACTGCGCAAGACCGAGGAACGTCTGAATGACCTTATAGTGACTGCACTAGCCGACGGCCAACTGAGCGGACTCTCACTGGAGCCCGGCCAGCGCATAAGCTCCGGTACCGCTATTGCCGACATCAAACGAATGGACCAGTTCCGCATGCGCCTGAGCATAAACGAGTTCTACATAGATAAAATCACCGTGGGCCAGCCCGCCACCATAACCTACGAGAAAAAGACCTACCCCATGACCATCAGCAGCACCGTACCGGAAATCAAAAGCGGATCATTTGATATCTATCTGGTATTCACGGACTCCCTGCCTGATAACGCCCGCATAGGAAAGTCCTATCAGGCCCGCATAGAGATGGGCGGCCAGGTCCAGTCCGTAATAGTGCCCAAGGGTAACTTCTACAACTACACCCACGGCAGCTGGGTATTCAAGGTTAACGCACAGCACACCCACGCCGTCCGCGTGCCCGTAAGCATCGGCCGCCAGAACCCGCGCCACTTTGAGATACTTGAAGGCCTCAACCCCGGCGACGAAATCATAATAACCGGCTACGACCGCATAGCCGATGCCGATGAGGTGGTCCTCAACTGAACTGCAGAGTGAAAACGGTATAGGGATAGTGCGATGAGCAGGTAAGCGTACCCTCATGAAGCTGCATGATCTGACGCGAGAGGGCAAGACCAATACCGCTGCCGCTGCCTCTCTTCTTGGTGGAGTAGAAGGGCATGAATATCTCCTCAATGCGGCTCTCCGGAATCTCCGGACCGTTATTGGTTACGGTTATGCAGGGCTTTCCTCCAGGGGCCGATGCCATCACGGTAATGCGGCCGTCCTCTACACCATCGGTTGCCTGAATGGCGTTACGGATTATGTTTATGAGCGCCAGCGGGATAAGGCTGGAGTCTGCATGGATAATAACATCGCCGGCCTGCTCAAAACGCACGCGGTCCGCACCCGGCTCGGCCTTGAGCAGAGTCTGAAGGTTACTGAAAATGCGTGAAACGGGGATATCGGTCATGGATGGCTGAGCCAGCACGGTAAGCTGACGGTATGACTCCAGGAATGAGCAGACGTTGTGCGCCTGTGAGTTTATGATACTGATGGCCTCGCGGCGGTCCTCCTCGGACTGCGCATCGGGGTTCTCAATCATGAAATCAGTCAGAGATACTATGGGAGTCACGGTGTTGCGCAGTTCGTGCGTCATCACGCGCAGAATGCGGTCATAGTAGTTCTTGCGGGTCTCCAGCTCATTCTGGTCACGGCGGTATGAGACCAGTATGCGGTTCATATCGGCCGATGCCTGACGCAGCAGCACATCATCGGTCTCAGGGATATGCAGCATCAGGTCATTGTTCTTGATGGCCCGCGCCATCATCTCGGTCTGCGATATGGGGTAGCGCAGCAGTCTTATGAGCCTGTATACTGCCGCAAGGGTCAGTATGCCCATTAGTACGGCAAACGGCGCATAACCCTTAAAAGAGAGCCACACGCCAACTGCCGGCAGAGCCATTACCATAACGACCGATGCCGTCACATGCAGTGTATAATGCCGGCTATAAGATGCCATGATGTTTCATCTTGTTGTACAGTGTCTGACGGCTAATACCAAGTTTCTCGGCAGCTGTGGTAAGGTTGCGCCCGCTTGACTCCAGCACACGCTGGATAGTGAGTTTCTCCATCTCATCGAGTGAGCTGGGCGCCTCCTGCTGTTCAGTCTCTGCAGCAGCGGGATTCTTCTGCCTTTCGGCATAGAGTGCATCACGCTTGGCAATTGCCTCCTGGAGTTTGCGTATCAAATCATTGTTGTCCCAGGGCTTCTGGATAAAGTCCAGAGCCCCTTTCTTGAGCGATGTCACCGCCAGGCCCACATCACCGAACGCCGTGATCATCACCACAGCCGGAGGATTGTCCAGCCCGCTGCGGCTCATTATGCGGTCCAGCCAGAACAGGCCGTCCTGCCCGTCCAGCTTATCGGACCCAAAGTTCATGTCCAGCAGCACAGCATCCACATCGCCGGCACTTATAAGCGCCGGGATAAGCTGCGGGTCACTTACTGCCACCACAGTACGGAACACGCTTTTGAGCACAATCTTAAGCGTACTCAAAACCGCCGTATTATCATCAATCACAAGAATCTTAGCATCCGTCATAACACCACAAAGATATGAAAAAATGACGCAAAGGGGTCGTTTCCCTTTGCGTCACTCGCTTTTAATTACATCGGCCGGATTGGTATGCATGATGGTGCGAATCCTTCTCCATATGGAGAGCATGATAATCAGCGCCATAAGTATCAGAGACACTAGTGATATAAGCAGAAAGTCTCCGCCAAAACCTATATCACTCTTTTTGATCAGAACCACCGCTACCAGGTTTCCTATAATTGAAGCCAAGAGCAGTATCACACAATAGGGTTTGATGAACAGTGCCATTATATCCTGAGCCTTGGCGCCGTTTACCTTACGCAAGGCCACCTCCTTGCGGCGCATGCCGGTATCGGCCGATATGGACGACGACACGCTCAGTATTACCAGCAGGATACAGACTATGCTGCCCAGATTGAATGCCAGCACACGATACTTCAGCTCATCATCAACATACTCCGGAAGGCGTTTTATCTCAGGACCGCCGGACGACATGGGATACATCTTGGCCCACTCATCCCTGATAATGGATTCGCACTGTGCGGGAGATAAAGAATTATTGAATTTGATAAAGAACTCTCTGACATTATTTATATTCGAATGATCCCAATATCGGAACGCAGTATATACGGTAACCTGTGTTCCAACCGTCAGCTTGCTGTTTACACGTTCCGAATAACCGGTCAGGTCCTCACATATGCGGTGGTCAAAGACTCCGGATACATGTATCTTCTTATCCAAATGATTGTTATCTGCGTATTCCAACGACTCTATATCCACGCCATCCCGCTGCAGTTGCTCATATGTCTTACGCTCCAGAAGGAATCCTGAACTGGGAGGCACGGGGTCAAACCATTCAACTGGGATGTCAAAGAACCGGAAATAGTTGATGTCGTTTCCAAGAACCGAGAAATGCCACATACTGTTTCCTGATTTGATCTGGGTGAATCCGGGATAATCATTCCATGAACCATTGGTTGGAATGATTTCATCCACCTGGGGTAACTGCTTCAGTTTCTGATAGTATTCCTTCTCGTTTCCATCCTCTTCATGATTCACATAGAACACTCTTCTGCTCACCTGTCTTGGCAGAGGATTGTAAGGTCTTGGAACATTCATCCATGTATATAGCGCAACCGACAGGGCGCACACGGCAACTATGGTCTCAAGCCCTATGACAATATATTTGATCATCTTACTGCCACCTCTTTGGGCCACGATCCTCTGCCTGAGCAGACGGTTCTGCCTTACGGCCGATATCCGGCACACAACGGCACCCGTAATTCCCACCATGACAATACCCACTATATCCAGTACTGCCACATCGGTATAATTGAAATATATGTAACCCAGAAATTCAGCTGCGCTGTTAAGCCATGCACATACATGGAAAGACAGATATAGAGCTATGGCAAGTGACACAAGCAGTACTGTCAGCATCTCTGTCAGCATCATGACCGACAGGCTGCCGCTGCCGGCACCAAGACTGTATCGGATTATGTTAGCCCTTCCGCGCTGTCTGAGCAGCATAACCGTATGCTTAAAGAAGTTGGCGGCGGCCACCACCAGCACTATTATGCTCAATATGCTCAGCAGAGGATCATCGGGCCTGTGATCATAGTGATACAACTGTACTACATACCTGTTGTTCTCCTGAATGTATGATGTTGAAAGCTGTCTGTTTACCTCGTTTATATCGGCTCCTTTCCTGAGCACTACATTACAAATGATGCTGTTGGGGTTTATCAATACCGATAGTGCGTATCTGTCCAGCATAAAGAATATCTCCTGGTTCACGTATCGGCTCCACACATCATCCTTAACCACATTGACTATCACGTAGTCCCTGTTACGGTGCGATTCCTTTATACGGCACTGGCTGATATCCTTGCCATAACCTATCTTCCTTAAGAATGACTCAGTAACCACAATCTCATTGCTGTTCTGCGGCACCCTGTCACCGTACAGAAGCGTAAGGTTATGGAACTTGAAATAATCCCCGCAGACCTCCTTGCCTCTGACTGCGCCATTCAGATAGACCCGCTCCGAATCAGAAACTTCAAAATTAGCCGGAACATCACCTTGACACTCACCCGATACATATTCTATCTCCGGGAGATCCAACTTGGCCATCATCTCAAAACTGATTGGCATGCGCATTCCTTTTCTGACAAGACCGCGGTTAACGCTATAACTCTCATTGTCCGGCATATCCTCATAAGCTATTGCGCTGCGGTCATACAACGGTCGGCGGTTATACTCATAATACTCATGGTTCAAACCATAGAAAAGGGCTGAGAACATGGCTGTTCCTATAGCCAGACAGCAAACACTGAGCAGACTATAAACCCAGTTGGCACGAATATTCCGCCATGCGGTCTTAATGTAATGCAAAAACATAGTCAAGGTTGTTTCAATTTTGACGCAAAGGGGTCGTTTCGTTTTGCGTCGTTTTTTACAGCGGGAGTTCCTTTACGATGCTTCCGTCAAACAGGTTGATGATACGGTTGGCGTACGATGCATCATGACGGCTGTGGGTTACCATTACGATAGTGGTACCCTGCTGGTTGAGTTCCTTGAGCAGGTTCATAACCTCCTGACCGTTCACTGAATCCAGGTTTCCGGTGGGCTCATCGGCCAGTATCAGCTTGGGACCTGCTATCACGGCACGTGCTATGGCAACGCGCTGCTGCTGACCACCGCTCAGCTGATTGGGAAAATGCTTCTCGCGGTGCGAAATGTTCATGCGCTCCATAACCTCGCGCATCGTCTCGGGCGGGCAGGGCGAGCCGGCCATGATGCCCGTGCGCAGG
>JAZMZT010000083.1:0-1931 GCA_045586125.1 Bacteroidaceae bacterium
TGAGCAGTTTCCAGTTGGACAACATGTATGACTTCAAGGCCGATATCGCCATCCTCATGAACATAACCCCTGACCATCTGGACCGTTATGACCATGAGATGCAGAACTATGTGGATGCCAAGATGCGAGTAATCCGCAACCAGACCAAGGACGATGCCTTTGTATACTGGAGCGATGATCCCATCATCACACGTGAACTCAAGAAGTACGGTCTCAAGGCTACCCTCTATCCCTTTGCCGAGGCCAAGAAGGAGGATCTGGCCGCTTACGTTGAGGACGGCACACTCTACTTCACCAAGCCTTACGCCTTCAACATGGAGCAGGAGTCACTCTCGCTCACCGGCAAGCATAACCTCTACAACTCAATGGCTGCGGGAATATCGGCCAACATTGCCGGTATCAAGAGCGAGACAATCCGCAAGGCCCTGCAGACATTCCAGGGCGTGGAACACCGTCTGGAGCGTGTTACCCGCGTGAACGGAGTTGATTTCATCAATGACTCCAAGGCCACCAACGTGAACAGTTGCTGGTATGCCCTGCAGAGCATGCCTGTAAAGTGCGTGCTGATTCTGGGCGGCAAGGACAAGGGAAATGACTACAACGAGATAGCCGACCTGGTACGTGAAAAGTGCTGCGGTCTGGTTTATATGGGTCTGCACAACGAGAAACTGCATGACTTCTTTGACGGATTCGGACTCCCCGTGGCCGATGTACAGTCCATGAAGGATGCGGTTGACGCCGCTTACAAGATGGCTCACACCGGAGAGATTGTACTGCTCAGTCCCTGTTGCGCCAGCTTTGACCTCTTTAAGAGTTATGAGGACCGCGGCGATCAGTTCAAGGCATGCGTAAGAGCTTTATGATTTGAGATATGGAAAATACCGAGGATAAACCTAAAGTCAGACAACTGCTGAACGGAGACCGTACCATCTGGACAATGGTCTTCATACTGTGCGCCATATCTCTTATAGAGGTATTCTCGGCCAGTAGCCGTCTCACATTCGGTAAGAGCAGTTTCCTGGCACCGATCATTTCACATACCATGCATCTGGGCATAGGCCTGGCGGGTATGTGGCTGGTGCATCTGCTCCACTACAAGTGGTACAGGTTGTTCCCGGTATTGCTTGTGCCGCTGTCCGTGTTACTGCTGGGTTACCTGTCCATACGCAGTATGGGTTCATCGGGTGCCGAGCGCTGGATAAACCTGGGATTTTTCCAGTTGCAGCCCTCTGAACTGGGCAAGATAGGAGTGATAATGACCGTGGCTTACTGGCTCTCCAAACTCAAACCCGAGGATGAACTGAGCCAGGCCAACACATTCTGGAAGATTCTGGGACTGACCGGACTTGTAGATGCACTGATTGTGGGTGAGAACCTCTCAACAGCCGTTCTTCTGGCCGGTGTGATATTCGTGATGATGATACTGGGAGGTATTGCATGGCGCAGGATGCTGGCCCTGACGGGCGTGGTTGTGGGTGCTGGAATAGTTGCGGTTGTGATACTGCTGTTTGTTCCGGCGCAGACCATACGCGACTCCAAGATCATACCTTCACGTGCCACCACATGGCAGGCACGTCTGCAGGATTTCAGCCAGACCAAGAACAAACCCAACGCATATGAGTATGCCAAACTGGTGGCTCCCGAGAAGCCGCAGGAGACGCATGCCAACATAGCCATAGCAACCAGTAATATCCTGGGCAAGGGTCCGGGTAACTCCGATGAACGTGACTATCTGCAGGAGGCCAGTTGTGACTTCATTTATGCAATCATAATTGAGGAACTGGGAATGGCCGGCGGAATCGTAGTGATGCTGGTTTATATCATACTCCTGTACAGGGTAGGGCGCATAGCGACCAAGTGCAAGGAGAAATATCCCGCATATCTGGCCATGGGACTGGGTATGCTGCTGGGACTGCAGGCATTCATAAACA
>JAZMZT010000084.1:0-4276 GCA_045586125.1 Bacteroidaceae bacterium
TTGATTTGGAAGCATAACGCTTTGTGTTTCAGTGATATAAAGATAATAAATAATCCGCAAACCACCAAAAATAATTGAAATAGTTTGCGGATTATTAGATTTAATCTTCTATGCTATCCTAGGGACTTTTTCAGTGGCCTCTTCACAGCGACACGGGCGTCGATGGTTTCCGAGACTATATTCTCTTCTGTTTCGCTCGCTTAGAAGGGGAATCAGAATACCCAGCCGATCTTGAAGGTTGATACGCTGAGTTTGGATTTGGGATCGCCGGCGGGAGTATCAAACAGGTCGTTGAAGTTGCTGAACAGATAATCTTCAAAGAATACATGGCCTATCTTCATTCCAAACATGAAATGCAATCCCCACTGAAGGTCTGTGGTCTTGTAGTTCAGGTTCTCAAGAGATGAGTTGAAAACGTAACGTGCATTGGCACCTACACCCAAATAGACTCTGAGTGTGGGGTCGTTGTTCTGCATGATAAGAGTGGCGGGAACCTCGATGGCCGACTGATTGTATTTGAGTGATGAGCCGAACGGGTTGGTCATGTCGGGGAAGTAACTGTTTGATGTCTCATAGAATGCACCCAGACGGTATGCCCAAATCCTCTTGGCATTGTACTGTGCGGTAAGGCCTGCAGACCAGCCGAATCTTGCGCTTGATGACAGGTTGGCATCGGGGAATGATATGCTGGAATTTGTAAAACCGCCACTTACCGCCACTTCAAAGGGCTTGAGCCTGCCTGAGTGAATCTGAGCTATCTTTCCTGTGGGGCCGAATGAGGGGTCTGTAGCCATGCGGGTTGATATTCTGGTGATGAAGCAGCTGATGCTGTCCAGTCCTTCATAGTCTATCAGGTCGGCATCATCGGCCGGCTTGTGGTACGGAGACTTGAGTCCTGTAAACAGATGCAGTGTGGGAACGTTGTATTTCTTGGCAAAACTGCGGGTATCGGTTGCGGTCATGACGGCGGTTTCAAACGGCTCAATTTTGAGCTTGAGTCCGCCTGCATTTTCCTGAAGCAGTTTCTTGCCGTCCGTAAATGTTCCGGATCCAAGAACCTCAAGTTTGCCGTTCTTGGCGTACCAGCCCACCATGTCAATGCTCATCATGCATTTTACGTTACCTATGGTTCCGTCCTGTGACATCCTGTCGGCCAGTTCCTGAGAACCCCAGAGTCCCTTCTCCTCACCGTCAAATGCTGCGATGATTATACTGCGCTTAAGCTGGCTCTGCTTCTCCTTGAGCATACGTGCTATCTCAATCAGAGCGGTCGATCCCGATGCGTTGTCATCGGCACCGTTGCATATCTCACCGTTCTTGTAACCTATATGGTCAAAGTGGGCACCCAAAACAATATACTCATCCTTAAGTTGGGGGTCGTTTCCGGGAATGATACCTACAAGGTTGGCCATGTTGAGTCCGCTCTTTGTGAAAGGCATCTCGAATCCTTCGGGCAGGAAAGGCTCAAGTCCCATCTGGTTCCACTCATTAAGGATGTAGGCGCGGGCCTTGACTCCGTCCTCTGAACCGGCATCACGTCCGTGAAGTGAGTCCGATGCAAGATAGTAAAGGTGTTTTTCCAAACGTGCACGACGGTCTGTGTCCTGTGCATTTGCAAACTGGAAAGCCATGATGATGGCAAGTGAAAAGATTACTTTTTTCATAATGCAATAGTTATTGAAATCGGTTGTTTGTTGGTGTATTAATACGCTAATACACCGCAAAGATATAGAGCTATTCTTTAACCGCAATGCCATTAACGCATTTTAACATGATTAGAGCAGAATGTTGCTCAGCATGATCACGATAATGATCACGGGAGCAACCCATCGGACCATGAAATATACGTACCTGAACAGCCAGGCAGGAGTCTTTGATGTGTTGTGACCGGTAAGTTCGTCCAAAAAATCGGCCTTCTTGATACGCCAGCCTGCAAACAGAACCATTATGAGGCTGCCCACGGTTATGAGCACATCACTTGAAATCACATCAAAGAAATCAAAGATGTTCATGCCCGCTACGGTTATGCCGGCCAGTGTGCCCTGAGACAGGGAGCAGATGCATCCCAGCAGGATTATTATTATCATGCTTACAGATACAGCCCTGTTGCGGCTCAGATGCCACTCCTCAATGAAATATGCCACAATCACCTCAAGCATTGATATAGCCGATGTCACCGCGGCCAGCAGCAATGAGAGGAAGAAGAGTATGGCTATGATACTGCCGCCGGGCATGGATGCAAAGACGCCGGGCAGGGTGATGAACACCAGTCCGGGACCTGCGTTGACGGCCGGAGTGGTGCCGTTCATATAGGCTATGGCGTATACGGCGGGGATGATGGCAAGTCCGGCTATGATGGCGAAGAGGGTGTCAATCAGTCCGGTCGATACGGCTGTCATGGCAATATCCTCCTTGGTCTTTACGTAAGAACCGTAGGTGAGCAGGATGCCTATTCCTATGCTGAGTGACATGAAGGCCTGACCCAGCGCGGTGATGAGCACCTTGCCGTCTATTTTTCCGAAATCGGGAATGAGCAGGTATTTTGTTCCTTCAGTTGCTCCGGGAAGGGTGAGCGAGCGGATGGCCACCAGAATGATGGTGATGGACAGAACGGTCATCATGGGCTTGGAGAAACGCTCTATTCCGTTCTTTACGCCGCCAAAGTTGGCTATTGCCGTTACGGCCAGAAAGATGACGGTATATACCAGTGGTTCATATGTGGAACTTATGAATCCGCCGAACGTGCCGGAGTAATCGGCCCCCGGGTCAGTGAAACTGAATGTGCAGGCCTGGGCCAGGTACTTTACAGACCAGCCTCCCACTACTGTATAGAAGGCCATTATTACGATAGGTGTGAGCAGGGTTATGAATCCGGCCCAGCGCCAGCGCGGAGCACCCAGATTGTCATAGACGCGGGTCACGTTGCTGCGGCATTTTCGGCCCAGAGTGATCTCGGTCATAAGTACCGGCAGGCAGATGGTAAGGAGAAGTATCAGATATACAAAGATGAATGCTCCGCCTCCGTTCTGGGCAGCCAGGAAGGGGAATCTCCACAGGTTACCCAGACCCACGGCTGAGCCGGCCAGGGCCATTATCATTCCAAAATGGCTCTCAAAACGCTCTTTGCGTCTCTCCCTTCTTTCCATCAGGGATTACTGTTTGATGTTGGGCTCCTCCAGTCCGTAACCTGCTTTCTTGTCAACGGCCTTGAGGCGCATTGCAAGCAGCAGTGCTACTACACCGAACAGAGCGAAAATTATCATGGGCAGAGTGTAGTTGTACTGGGTTACCTCGGCTCCGTTTACTATGCGTACGCCGTCCTTGCAGTACTTGTCAAGTATGCCGCCAATGAGCAGGGGGACAAATCCCAGACCTATGTTCTGAACCCAGAATATGAGTGCGTATGCTGAACCTACCAACTTCTGCGGGATGATCTTGGGTACGCTGGGCCACATGGCTGACGGAACGAGTGAGAATGCCACACCCAGGATAATCATGATGAATGCAGCGAACCACCAGTAGTTGAGCAGCGGAAGGGCAAACAGCACGTGTACCAGGATGAGCAGCAGTGAACCTATGATCATGATGGTTGCACCCTTACCTTTCTTGTCGTAGATGCCGCCAAAGAGCGGTGTCATGATAAGGTTGCCGAACGGGAACAGGCTGGGTATGATTCCGGCCAGGGTGGTGCTTACACCATATTTGTTCTCCATAAGCGATGCTGCATATTTCATGAACGGGAATACTGCCGAGTAGAACATGAGGCAAAGCAGTGCCAGAAGCCAGAATCCGCGGTTGGTGATTATCAGTTTCAGGTCCTTTACCTTGAATACGTCATCGGGCTCGGTCTGTGCCTGTGCAACCTCGGCGTCAAACTTCTTGTCCATGCTGCAGAATACCAGGTATGCCAGGAATCCTATGCACAGGAGTATGGCCGAGAAGAGCAGCGGGGCGGAAAGTGAGAAGTGCTTCACGATCATAGGGCTGAATACCAGGGCGGCTGCTGTACCCAGACGGGCAACGGCTACCTGAACACCCATGGCCAGGGCAAGTTCCTTACCGGCAAACCACTTGGTTATGACTTTTGACACCGTGATACCGCAGTTCTCGGTACCTACGGCAAATATGGCGTAACCCAGGCAGGCCACGAACACCTGTGTGCGCATGCCGAACATGGTGCCGGCCTCTGCGCCCGGAGATATGTAATTGACTGCGTAGTATTTGATAAGCGCACCGGCAAGCATCAGGAAGCAGGTTACTATTCCGGTGAACCTTA
>JAZMZT010000085.1:0-3809 GCA_045586125.1 Bacteroidaceae bacterium
GCGGTCTTAGGAAGACAACTTAGTAATTCAACTCCTTGGCTCACAGAACGACATGGCTACGATCCGACTTAACAAGGATTCAAAGAGAATCATCCTCTCACACAGCCGTATCTTTGAGGATATCGCCAAGGCTGAGGCTAAGGCTGAGAAGAAGGCTGCACGCAAGACCAGCGCCAAGAAGGAGAAGGAGGAGCCCGTTATTCAGAACCAGGCTGCTTCAACAACCCTTGGTGATATCGATGCTCTTGCAGCTCTGAAGGAGCAGCTTGAGGGTGGTAAGTAATCCATAGATTATCACATTATTTAATAAAAGGACCGCACATGCGTGCGGTCCTTTTTCGTATCTTTAGCCCACTGATATGGAAAAGTTTGAAGTCACCATATTGGGATGCGGCTCGGCCACTCCCAGTCCCAAGCACTACACTTCATCGCAGGTCGTTGAGGTTCGCGGCAAACTGTTCATGGTAGACTGCGGTGAGGGCACGCAGATTCAGTTGCGCCGCTCACGCGTGGCGTTTGCCCGTATCAACCATATCTTCATTTCTCACCTGCACGGTGACCACTGCTTCGGTCTGTTGGGCATGATATCATCGTTCGGACTGCTGGGCCGCACGGCACCTCTTTTTGTGCATGCCCCCCAGGAACTTGAGCCAATGCTGCATCAGGAAATGGATTTCTATTGCCGCGATCTGGAGTTCCAGGTAGAGTTCCAGGGATTTGACCCGGCCAAGACATCCGTCGTTTATGATGACCGTTCACTTTCCGTGACCGCGTTCCCTTTGA
The DNA here is from genome assembly GCA_045586125.1 of Bacteroidaceae bacterium. Taxonomy (GTDB): domain Bacteria; phylum Bacteroidota; class Bacteroidia; order Bacteroidales; family Bacteroidaceae; genus Colenecus. The sequence continues at coordinate 784 of JAZMZT010000085.1, forward strand.
AACACCGCGTTCCCTGTGCAGGATTCCTGTTCTGCGAGAAAGCCACATCGGACCATCTGGACCGTGCTGCAGCCGATTTCTACGGAGTACCCCAGTGGGATTACAACCGCATCAAGGAGGGCGGTGATTTCACCACGCCGGACGGTACCGTCATACCCCATGACCGTCTCACAAAACCGGCTGATCCCGGCCGCCGTTACGCCTACTGCTGCGATACCGCATACAACCCGTCCATGATTCCGTTAATCAAGGGCGCAAACATGATATACCACGACTGCACCTATGCCGGTGAGGACGCCGACCGCGCCAGGAAGCATTTTCACAGCACTGCCACTGACGCAGCCCGCACCGCTCTTGAGGCCGGAGCAGGCAAGCTCATGCTAGGCCATTTCTCAGCCCGCTACACAGATGAAAGCATCCTGCTTGAAGAGGCGCAGAAAACATTCCCCAACACTATTCTGGCAAAGGAAAACCTCTCTGTTACTATCTGATTATGGCAATGATGGCATACGACGAACGCAGGATACTGGAGATGCTCCATGAGGATGAGATTTCCCGTCGCCGTGCCTTTGAATCAATAGTAAACAATTTCAGCGAGCAACTGTACTGGCAGATACGTCACATGGTACTGTCCCATGACGATGCCAACGATATACTTCAGAACACCTTTATAAAGGCCTGGACCAACCTTGACTCGTTCATGGGCTATTCCAGGATATCCACCTGGCTCTACCGCATAGCGGTCAACGAAACCCTCACCTTCATGAACAAGCAGAAGCCCAACGTTCCGTTGGAGACCGACAATGACGGTGAACTGAGCATCTCTGATCAGTTGGAGAGCGACCCATACTTTGACGGAGACCAGACAGAGCGTCAGCTTCAGGAGGCAATAGCCACCCTGCCCGACAAACAGCGCATGGTGTTTAACATGAAATATTTCAATGAGATGAAATATGAAGAAATTTCTGAAGTGCTTGGAACCAGCGTAGGTGCCCTCAAGGCCTCATTTCATATAGCGGTCAAGAAAATAGAGGAGTATTTCAACAAAATTGATTAAACCATTTATCTGTTATTCAGTCAAAACAACGGATGGAAAAGGAAAGATTATACAAGATTGATGAACACCAGGCTCGCAGGCCGTTCACTGTTCCGGAAGGTTATTTTGATAACCTGACGCAGAACATCATGGCCTCTCTGCCCGAGCAGGAGTCAATCTATTCCACTACCATAAAGGTTACGCCATGGATGCGCATCAGACCTTATCTTTATGCTGCAGCCGCATTTGCAGGCATTTTCTTCTGCATCAAAGCGGCAGTGGGCATAAACAACCGTCATCATTCCGCTGATGTAGCCCAGGAAACCACGATCTACTCGGATGAGTATATAGACTCATTCCTTGAGACAGCCATGATTGATGACTGTACATTGTATTACACTCTTGTTGATGCCAATTGACAGTCATGAAAAAGTTCATTCTTTTATTATTAGGAATAACAGTACTGTGTCCGGTATCCGGTCAGAATCAGCCGATGCAGGGCGGACAGCAACGTTGGGGCCAACAACGCCAGACATGGCAGCGCAACAGTGCTCCCCAACAGGGCCCCAACCATAGCGGTCAGTTCTCGGCGGCTGAATACTGGCAGCAGCAGAAAGCGTTCTTCACAGAGAAAGCAGGCCTTACAGAAGAAGAATCAAACGCATTCTTCCCGTTGTATAATGAACTGCAGCAGAAAAAGCGTGAACTCAGCCGTGAGACCCGCCGCTTTATGCGTGAAGCTGCCGCAGCAGGAGCATCCGAGGAACAGAGCCTTAAGGCAATCGAGGCCCAGGCTGAAACCAACATCAAGATAGCCGAACTTGAGAAAGAGTATCTAAAAAAATTCAAAGAGGTTCTTCCTGCCTCCAAGATTCTCAAGGTTCAGAACGCCGAGGAACAATTCAACAGCCAAATATTGAAAGACATACAACAGTCCAGAGGACACCAGTTCCAACAAGGTCAGCAAAGACCCGGTCAACCTCAACAACAGAGACATCACGAGTCAAGAAAAAAAGAGTGAGTTATAAACCCACTCTTTTTTTTATGAAACTTGCCGTTATATCCGTCATCTCCCCGTTCTCAATCCTGTACATACGCTGATTGGTATTCGGATTGGGCAATGGCCCCCTACTCTCTATGTAAGGTCCCACCTTGACGTAGTCCAATGATTCTTTCCGGAAACAATCCGGCAGTTCCTGACGGCCCGAGTACCAGGCTGTTTTCAGCCCCGCGGCATGTACACGGTCGGCAAGCCGCATAACCTCCCCTGGTTCACGGTCGCCTCCCATGAAACATACACACGTTACATCATGTCCGTAACGATCCAACAGCCCGTCCAGCAAATCATCGTCCAATAACGAACCTATATCCTCCTGCAACTGGGGGCTGTGACATCCGGGGCAACAATTAGGACACTGGGAGAGGTTAAGCGACAGCGTAACCTCTCCCGGTACATCCTGGAAGACTATGTCATACGACGCAATCTTCATTTACATAGTAGCGTAATAACGCTTAGCGGCTTCTACCTGACGGGCAGCAGAGAAGTTGCTTACACGATTCATGTATCCGATGATACGTGTCAGGTAGTCTACATTGGTAGAGTGGCAGTGCGGGCACTCCTTCAGGTAGCGCTTGTCAATGTTACCGCACTCGTTGCAGATGGTGTTCGGGATGTTGAACGTAAAGTAGTTGCAACCCTCCTGAGCAGCCACTCTGAGCAACTGACGGTACTGAGCCTTTGACAGGTGCTCCTCAAGGTTGCAGTGCAATGCCGAACCACCAGTCAGGTGCTCAATATACTTGACACCGTGCAGACGGAAACGGTCAATTACGTTCAGTGTGTTATCCTCAACCTTGTAGAAGTAGCTGTTGTAGCAGTCACGCGGTACAACGTAACCGTCCTCCTTATCCCACTTGGCGTTCTTCACACCTACGTTCTCGGCTGGAATCATCTCGCAGTTGAACATTACACCCTTTGAGTGATAAAAGT
>JAZMZT010000086.1:0-9895 GCA_045586125.1 Bacteroidaceae bacterium
TAGTAATAGCCATCCTGAGCCATTCGGTGCAGGCCAATCTGAACCGTAAGTTCAAGAAGTACTCGCAGATACCTACCCGTGACGGCAGCAGCGGCCGCGACGTAGCACATCGCATGCTTGCCGATCATGGTTTGACCGATGTTCGCGTAACCTGCGTTGAGGGACAGTTATCGGACCACTATAACCCCGAGACCAATACTGTGAACCTGAGCAAGGACGTCTATTACGGACGCTCCATGATGGCCGCCGCCGTTGCCGCCCATGAGTGCGGACACGCCGTACAGCACGCCAAGAAGTACGCTCCCGTACAGTTGCGCTCGGCGCTGGTACCCGTAGTGCAGTTCTCGTCACAGATTGTGACCTTTGTACTGCTTATGGGCATTCTGGTAGTGCAGACATTCCCCGGCCTGATGATTGCCGGAATAGTGCTCTTTGCGCTGACCACCCTGTTCAGTTTCGTCACCCTGCCCGTTGAGGTCGATGCCAGCAGCCGCGCCCTGGCCTGGCTCAAGCACACCAGCCGCAACGACAGCCAGACGATGACAGCAGCACAGGATGCCCTGAAGGCAGCCGCCTACACCTATGTGGTAGCAGCCGTAAGTTCGCTGGGCACTCTGGTATATTACATAATGATTTTCTTATCAAGAAGACGCTGATACATAATGAAACCATCAATTCCAAAAGGCACGCGTGACTTCACTCCGGTGGAGATGGCACGCCGTAACTACATATTTGATACCATCCGCGGAGTGTTCCGCCTCTTTGGTTACCGTCAGATAGAGACTCCCTCAATGGAGAACCTGTCAACCCTTATGGGCAAGTACGGCGAGGAGGGTGACAAACTCCTGTTCAAGATACAGAACTCAGGCGATTACATGAGCGGTCTGACCGATGAGGAACTGCTATCACGCAATAGCCTCAAGTTGGCCTCAAAGTTCTGCGAAAAGGGTCTCCGCTACGACCTCACAGTACCATTCGCACGCTTCGTGGTAATGCACCGCGAGGAACTCCAGTTCCCCTTCAAGCGTTTCCAGATACAGCCCGTATGGCGTGCTGACCGCCCCCAGAAGGGCCGTTACCGCGAGTTCTACCAGTGTGACGCCGATGTTGTAGGCTCAGATTCACTGCTCTACGAGATTGAACTCATACAGATGATTGACACCGTGTTCAGCCGTTTTGGCGTTCGCGTGGCCATCAAACTGAACAACCGCAAGATCCTGGCCGGCATTGCCGAGAGCATCGGCCAGTCAGACAAGATAGTTGACATAACCGTTGCTATCGATAAGCTTGACAAGATCGGTCTGGACGGTGTGAATGCCGAGTTGGCCGATAAGGGTCTGCCGCAGGATGCAATTGACAAACTGCAGCCCATTATCAAGCTGACCGGAAGCAATAGTGAGAAACTGGATACCATTGCCACCGTTCTGGCAGGCAGCGAGACCGGCCTGAAAGGAGTGGAGGAGTGCCGATTCATTCTGGACGGCGCCACCCGTCTGGGACTCAAGAACCAGTTGGAACTTGACCTTACCCTGGCCCGCGGACTCAACTACTACACCGGCGCCATCTTTGAGGTAAAGGCTCTGGATGTTGAGATAGGCTCCATCAGCGGCGGCGGCCGTTACGATAACCTGACCGGCATATTCGGACTTCCGGGTGTAAGCGGCGTGGGCATATCGTTCGGTGCAGACCGCATCTATGATGTCCTGAACCAGTTGGACCTGTATCCCAAGGAGGCACAGGGCGGCGTCAAGGTGCTGTTCCTGAACCTGGGAGATGAGGAGGCTCAGTTCTGTCTCAAACTTCTGGCTGAACTTCGCTCCCATGACATCCCGGCTGAGATTTATCCGGACAACGCCAAGATGAAGAAACAGATGTCATACGCCAATGCCGGTGAAGTGCCCTACGTAGCAATTGTGGGCAGCAACGAGTTGGCTGAGGGAAAAGTGACGCTTAAAAATATGGAGACTGGCGAACAGTCTCTGATAAATGCAAACGAACTTGCAGCAGCGATAAAGTAAATGGAGGAGTTTGACATAAGACAGCAGCAGTTGGCAAGCGACAAGGAGCTGGATAACGCTCTGCGTCCGCTAAGCTTTGACGATTTTGCCGGACAGGGCAAGATTGTTGAGAACCTGCGTGTCTTTGTGGAGGCTGCCCGCCAGCGCGGCGAGTCGCTTGACCACACTCTGCTGCACGGCCCTCCCGGACTGGGTAAGACCACACTGAGCAACATCATCGCCAATGAACTGGGCGTGGGCTTTAAGATAACATCGGGCCCCGTGCTGGACAAGCCGGGTGATCTGGCAGGTATCCTTACCTCTCTTGAGCCCAAGGATGTGCTGTTTATCGATGAGATTCACCGCCTGTCACCTGTGGTTGAGGAGTATCTCTACTCGGCCATGGAGGATTACCGCATTGACATAATGATAGACAAGGGTCCCAGCGCCCGAAGCATTCAGATAGACCTGAATCCGTTTACGCTGATTGGTGCCACCACCCGCAGCGGTCTGCTCACAGCACCGCTCAGAGCCCGTTTTGGCATCAACATGCATCTGGAGTACTACGATGCCAAGACGCTCCAGAAGATTATACTCCGCTCAGCCAAGATCCTGGGCATACCGTGTGATGTGGATGCAGCCGCTGAGATAGCAGGCCGCAGTCGCGGAACGCCTCGAATAGCCAACGCCCTGTTGCGCCGCGTTCGTGACTTTGCGCAGGTAAAGGGATCGGGCCGCATCACCGTTTCAATAGCCAATATCGCCCTTGAGGCACTCAACATAGACAAGTACGGTCTGGATGAGATAGACAACCGCATACTTACCACCATCATTGACAAGTTCAAGGGTGGTCCCGTGGGCATCGGCACCATAGCGACTGCACTGAGTGAGGATGCAGGTACCATTGAGGATGTATACGAGCCGTTCCTTATCCAGGAGGGATTCCTTAAGCGTACCCCACGTGGCCGTGAGGTGACGGATCTGGCCTACAAGCATCTGGGCAGGTCACGTTACGAGAACATATCCGGCGGTCTGTTTGACTGATTGCAGCGCTTTTGCAACGCCTTGGCTGTTAACCGGGGCGTTTTTGCGTTATATATTTGTCGGCAGAACCAATAAATTGAATGCATTATGAGACACCTGGTAAAAATAACACTTCTGATTATCATTATGACACTGACTACTGCAACTGCCAGCGCGGACAAGTACACCCGCGCCTGGAAGAAGGTGGAAGAATTTATAAATCAGGACCTTCCGGAGAGTGCGGCCAAGGTAATAAACCAGATATGGGATATGGCATCGGATGATGGTGACGGACGCCAGATGCTCAAAAGCGCCGTCTATCTTACACAAGTTCAGCAGACCTACAGTGAGAAAGGCTTAACTGATGGTATAGAGTTGTTCAATACACTGCTGCCCTCACTCAAGGTACAGGAGCACAAGGCGCTGTGTCACGCATTCCTTGCCAAGGGGTACATGGCATATTGGGACCGTAACAAATACAACATTTCGCGTTCGTTGCCGCAGGATGACCAGAATCCGCCGCTGCAGCATTGGACAGCCAAAATGATATGTGATACCATCTGCTACCATCTGGACCAGTCCATCAATCTGGCGGGCGATGTGGGCTCAGGTTTCTATGAGGAGTTCTTTCCGGGAGGCAACAAGGCAGGTCAGAAACTGCGCCCCCTGCTGGTTGATATGCTGGCTGATCACGCCGTGATGCCCATAACAGATTACCGACTGCCGTTGGGTAAGAAAAAGTTTCTGGACGATAAGCGCCTGTACGGCAGCATGAGAGATTTTCTGGAAGCAACCCGCGGCCTTACGCCCGACGACCCCGACCTGTGGCAGTTATACGTACTGCGCCGTCTGGTCAACAATAACTTTGCCGCCAAACCTAACATACGCTGCACCATAGACATACGCCGTATGCAGGTGCTTGACAGCTATCTGGACAATGACAGAGAATGGAACAGCAATGATGAGGAGTGGCTCAAGGGTACTATAGCACTGGCCGAATCCTATACCAAGAAGGTCAAGTTCAGCACACTGTTCTACAGCATGGCTGCCGGCAAGATAGAGGACAACCTGTCCGATATGCCCGATGAAAAGGCTGCAAATCTGCAGCGTCAGGCTCACCAGATATGCGTAGCCGCCCAGAAAAAATGGCCCAAGAGCGAGGGAGCCCTTGAGTGTTTGGCCATAATGGCGGATATTGAACGCAAAACAGTAACTTTTCAAGCACCTGACGAGTTCCTGCCCAGAGAGCGCAACATAGCCCGGGTGGATTTCAGGAACATAAGCACCGTATACATAAAAGTAGTGGAGGTTCCCGGCCGTTTGACTGGTTTGGACCAGGTAAGCATGCTCTCACAGCTTAACCAATGCAATGCCGTATCAGAATGGAGTATGCACGTGAATGATCCCGGCGATTATCTGGAGCATACCACCATAATGAACATACCGCCCGTAATGCAGGGTTGTTACTATCTGATGGTCTCCACCGGACCTTATTTCAGCAGTGGAGACTACATATCATACCGTTACATAGAGTGCAACGGTATCAAGCTGGTACGTCATATCCACAACAACGGAACCTTGTACGGAGTGGCAGTAGATACCCGCACCGGTAAACCCGTGCCCGACTGCAAATACACCCTGTGGAGACTTAACAGTTACGATGAAATGGTTCAGATAGCTACCAGCGGAATAACCGGTTCCGATGGTGTCATACTGCTTGAGAATTACAACAACGGCCGTTTCAAACTGGAATTGGAGTCCGGCGCCAGCCGTGGCAACAGCTCATTCTACTTGCCAAGGAGCACCGATATGCCAGACTCCCACCGTTACCTGCAGCTCTATACGGACCGATACACCTACCTGCCCGGCGATTCGGTCCAGTTCAACGGCCTGCTTTACAACCGGACCGGCGATAAGGCTGCAGTTCAGGCTGGTGAGTCCGTAACCGTCTATGCGTTAAGCAATCGCGGTGAGGAACTGGTAGGTACCTATACCACCGATGAAATGGGTGTTTTCTGTGGCACATACCATATTCCGGACAACTGTATGCCAGGTAGTGTGAACCTGAGGGTCACGCAGGATAATTCATATGAAACCTACGGAGGCTGGACTCAGATTAACGTGGAGTCATTCCGCCAGCCCAAGTTCCAAGTCCGCATGGATCAGTTCAGGGATGCCGCAGCATTCGATACTCCTATCACCGTAACAGGCAGTGCCCGTACATTTACCGGTGTGCCTCTGGATAGCGCCACCGTACAATGTTATGCCGGAGCCAGCCCCAACTCATTCCACCGGTTCTGCATGCCCGATGACCGTGGTTACATCAGAGTGGGAGCCGACACCGTATATACATCGGCCCAGGGAACATTCAGTTTCACGTTCCGTATTCCGTCAGATATGATGGTGGAGACCTCCTGCCGCGTATATGTGAATGTGGTTGTGACCGATATCAATGGTGAGACACACGAGTCATCACTTAACTTACGTGCTGCAAAGGATCCGTCCGGTTTTGTCAATATTCTGTCGTATGACGGAACTATACCTCAGGACGGAGTAAAGACCCTGAAATTTGCTCTCCAATCCAACAACGGTCATGTATCGGGACGCATTAAAGTAAAGGTGTCACGTCTTATCAGAACGGAGGAGCCGGGTTTGAGGCTGCCGTTTGGCACCTATGACCGCAAGAAGGAACTGGTGCAGGTGATAGACAACCTGCAACTTAAGGATAAGTTCCCGCGCTATGACTTTGACATTAACGGCGATGACATAACGGAGATCGTGGTATTTGAGGGAATAGTACCCTTTGACCGCGATGATCCAGAGTCCGGCGACCTTATGTTGGACAATATGATATCGGGCGAATACCGTATTACCGCCAGCTGCGACGGGTACAAGGAGTCCTCTAGGGATATAATCCTGTGCCGTGAAGATGATTACGATTATGTAAGGCCCCAGTGGCTCCTGTGGTCACTTTCTGAAGACGGCGGCTGTACTAAGGTAGAACTGGGCGATACCGCCGTGATCCGTCTGGGCAGTTGCCGCAAAGGCTCCATGATTCACTACTTTATAGAGAACAAGTACGGTGTCGTAAGACGCGGCATGCTGGAATCTGATGGTCGTCAGCAGGTACTGAGAATACCTGTTACAGCAGACCTTAAAGGTTATTTTGCAGTAAGTTGCGCAGTAGTTTATGAGGGCCAGATTGAAAATACCTCCTATACGTTCGAGGTACCGGAAAGGGAGCATCAGCTCAAGATGGAGCTGACAACGTTCCGCAGCCTTCTGGAGCCCGATGTTGACGAGGAGTGGCAGTTACGCATCACAGACTGGCAGGGCAATCCGGTAAAGGCTGCCGTATTGCTGGATATGTATGACCGGGCACTTGATGTTTATGGCGCCAACACTTTTATGCTCCAGCCATTCAACCCCACATATGTGGGAGGCAGTAATCTGCTTTATGAGCAGTTCTACCCCATGACACGATATGCGTACTGGGAACACACGTTTGATGACCCATATCAATACAAGGGCAAGCGTGCCATAACCGGCATACTGATAGACCCGTTCAGCTACAGACAGACCAGGGGAATTAAATTGAAAGACTTTGAGGCAATTGGCATAACCACTGTCGATGAGGCTCTTCAGGGTAAGGTTGCCGGTCTTGATATAGTATTTGACTCCGGAGACCTGGGCGCCCGTTCCCAGATGCGTCTGCGCGAAGGTGTAGGAGAACCCGCGGAAGAATCATTATTTGTAAAGATGGAAGAGCCGTCAGTGGAATCAACCGCTGACCAGACGGCGGCAGCACTGCGCACCGATATGAATCCCACCGGCTTGTTCCGTTACATAGTGACAGACTCCACGGGAACGGCATCGGTCCAGTTCCGTAGTCCGCAACTGCTTACCGAGTGGAGAGTGCGCGGCCTGTCATTCACGGACTCACTCCAGACCGCACGGTTGGACACCACGCTTGTTACACGCAAGCTTATAATGGTGGAGCCCGCATCACCCAGGTTCCTGCGTGAAGGAGACCGCATGGAGTTTACCGTCAAGGCAAGCAACCTTATGGACAAGAGCGCCACTGCCATCGTAACCATGACAATGATTGATGCCGTAACTGGCAAGACGCTGGGTATAATCCAGGGGGCTGGTCGCAAGAACATAACCGTACCCGCAGGAGGCAGTGCCAGCACAGCGTTCACAATAAACGTTCCCGAGGGACTGACTGCCGTAACCTACCGCCTGACCGCGCAGACACAGGGTCATAGTGACGGTATGGAGGAGACAATACCCGTACTCACCAACCGCACACAGGTAACACAGGCATTGTCACTCTTTAATAACGGAGCCGAGAGCCGCACGTTCCACTTTGAGGTGCTGGACCGTCCGCGCTCCACCACCATGAAGGATGAGCGTCTTACACTGGAGTACAGTGCCACCCCCATATGGTACGCCATCCAGAACCTGCCCGTGATAATCCGTTTGGCCGATCTGTCCACCCTCAGCATGTTCTACAGCATGATGGGAGCAGCTATATCACAGGATTTGTGCCGCCGTTATCCCGTAATAAAGGAGATGCTCGATGAATGGAGCAACCTGCCCGTATCGGCATGGCAGACACAGCTGGAGCGAAACGAGGACCTTACCGGAACGCTGCTGGAGGAGACCCCGTGGGTATTTGACAACCGCAGTGAGAATGACCGCCTGCACGCCCTGGCCAAATGTCTGGGCAGCAGCGAGACGGATCAGGCCTTTGAGTTTGCCCTTAACCGCCTTGTCTGGAGCCAAAACTATGACGGCGGCTGGAGTTGGATGCCCGGCTTTGAGACCAGTCCGGCCGTAACCGCCGAGATACTGTACGGCCTGGGCCAGATGAAAGAAGACGGCCTGATAAAGGTAACATCAGATATAGACCGTATAATAAAGAATGCCCTGAACTATCTGGACAACTACTACTTCAAGCGCTATGACGTAAAGGAAAAGCCGCAGACCCTGGGTTATAGTGAGCTCTACTACCTGCTCATACGCTCATACTTCCAGGACTATGAGTTCAATGGCTCCACCGCTGCCAGCCACCACTACTTTAGCCGTCTGGCCGAGGCACAGGACACCCATGACCTGAACCTCTACTACCGCGCCCAGTTGGCACTGCTCATGCATCGGACCGGCCACAAACAGGAGGCCGCTCACGTAGCAGCCACACTGGTTGAGCGTTCCCTCTATACCGATGAGATGGGCCGATACTGGCGCGACAACGCAGGCGGCTATTACCGCACCGACGCCCCCATAGAGACCCAGACATTCATAATACGTCTGCTGCTGGCCACCGGCTATCAGACCCAGGCGGTAGAGGCTGCCCGCTGGCTGCTCAAGCAGAAACAGACCACCGGATGGGGCAGCAGTCCCGCAACCGCCCAGGCCGTAACCGCACTGCTGGCCATAGGAGGCGGCACCCAGCTGGAAAGTGACCCCGATATAACCATCTACGTAGGCAAGGACGCCATTAAGGCATCCACCAGCCGTGCCACTGCCGGCTACACCACCCAAACCTGGCAAGGACCCATAAGCCGTGACAAGGCCGATATCACCATTGATGCCGAGACCGAGGGCATAAGTTGGGGAGCCATATACCGCACCTTTACCGAGCAATTGGACAAGGTAGAGCATCAGGAAAACGGAATGCAACTTAAGCGTACCATCTGGCGCGTAATACATGCATCTGATGGTGACCGCCTGGAGGAGGTAAAACCCGGAACCCGCCTGCATGTGGGAGACCAGCTACGCATACGCTTTGACCTGGAGACCGACCGAGCCTTGGAGTACCTGCAACTGAGTGATATGAGGGCCGCCACCATGGAGCCCCTGAGCACCCATGCCGGCTACACCTACTACTGGCGCTACGGCATTGGCTGCTATACAGCACCCGGCAACACCCGCAACGTATTCTACATAGACCGCCTGGACAAAGGCACCTACATGATAGAGTACGATGTGAAACTCCAAAAGCCCGGCCGCTTTACCGTAGGCAACGCCGTAATGCAATGCCTCTACGCTCCAGCGTTCCGCGCCACCACCACCTCGGCAGTCATAACAGTGGAATAAAAATGCCGCATTAGGGTCGTTTCCTAATGCGTCATTTTTTATTACATTTGCACACCAATAATTGAAATCTTTTGTTTTATGACGCCTAATTCTCGTTTAGCATCAATCATAGTACTGATGCTTCTCCTTCTCAGTTGTAGCCGTCCCAACGACGGCATGGTTCGCGGCCATAAAGCCGTAAGTTCTGTATTGGACAGTGTAGAATACATAATGGACGATGATTCTCATTATGCAGATTCATTAGTCCGACTAATTGATCCCCAATCCATAAAGGGAAAGAAACTACGCGCCCGCTACGCATTGTTTTATACCGCGATACAGTATAAAGAATTCCAGCCTTTTACCAGTGATTCACTCATTATGGAAGCGGTTCGTTATTATTCTGATAAAAGGAATTCTGACTATCGTTTCCTTTCTTATTACTATTTGGGATGTGTTTATCTGGAACTAAACAAAATATCCGAAGCTTCAGTGGCTTTGGCTCAAGCGGAGCTGTTAATTGATAAAATTGATAACGATTTTTGGAAAGGTCTGTTGTGTTTTCGTTTAGGGACAGTTTATCATCAATGTTGTCACTATATGTTAGCCTCGGAATATTATAATAAAGCTGTTCTTTATTACGATCTTTCAGGAAAGTATTATCATAAAAATTATTCGCTGTTTTATATGGCTGGTTGCGAAGAGAATATGCTTCATTACAAAGAAGCTGATTCTATTAATCATTTGGTTCAAGATTGGGCTCTTGAGAATGATAGCATCAGTCTCTTAAAGAA
>JAZMZT010000087.1:0-9950 GCA_045586125.1 Bacteroidaceae bacterium
GACTGGTAGACCTCGGGTTTTACCTTGGCGCGTATCTGGCTCAGATATGATGCGTACGCGGGCCACGTGCGTTCCTCTTCTGATGAAAGTCCGTTCAGACCCACATCCTGATGGTCACGGCTGTCGGCGGCGTTGTTGTCAAAGGCGTATACCAGGCTCTTGCCGGTAGGAACCTTACCCCATACGGACTGTGCCCACTTGGCTGAGTCTCCGTCAACGGGCAGTCCGTTCTCAAAGAATTTCTTGCCGTCCAGCAGGATATCCTCTGAGACCTCACCCAGGTTCAGGTACAGGTCGCCGCCTGCGGTTGCGGGGTTGTAGATGAACGGATCCAGCATCCAGAACTCTATGTACTCAATGTTGGCTGCCTCAAAGTCAGTGGTGGTGAGACGGCGCATGATACCGCCCCAGTTGCTCTGCGGGTCAGGCAGGTGACCGTCGGCGTCAAGGTCGGGGTTCAGGTTGTACGGTCCGCGCTCATTGGGGTAGTATGCCAGGTTCAGAATCTGCAGAGTGGTTGACTCACTTGATGTGGACTCCTTGTTGGGGTAGAGTTCACGCTCATAAACCTCACGCACATAGTGGTTGGAGAGTTGCTCCAGGTCCGTCTTGATGTGGGCTGGAGTGAGAGGTGAGTTGCGGCGCGTAAAGAGCGGGTCAATGGAGAACCAGTTGAGCAGGGCACGGTTGAATCCGGATTCAACCTGACCGGTCTTTCCGTAACCCTTCATGCCCTTGGGCACGGCCGACAGGGTCCATGCAGAAGGCTGAAGTATGCTTATGCCGCTCTCGGCAGCCTCAAAGTCATCTATGTATGACGCGCTTCCCTGCACCTTGTCAGATACCGATGACTGCAGGGCGGCCATCTCAGCCTTGAAGTTTATGCTTGACGGCTGGGTAGCGTTTACAAACGGCAGTTTGTTTATGATGTTGGTGATGGCCTGGCTCTCATGCCTCCAGTTCAGGTTGAGTCCGTACATGGTGTTCACCAGAGGTTCGTCACCCATGGTTACCTTGCTGGTCAGCGGCTTCTCGTTCAGATGCATGAATGTACCGCCCATCTGGAAGTTGGGAGTAAAGTCATACTTCCAGTTCAGTCCGGCCATGGTCTTGCGCTGCATGCTGTACTCGGTGTTGCTCTCCAACTGCACGTTTACGCTGGTACCGGCATCAATGATGCTCTGGTTGATGATGGTCACCGTACCCATGCTGTAGTCAACGGTGTAGTCGCTGTTCTCAATCAGGGTGGTACCGCCGGCGGTAACAATGACTGATCCGCGCGGGATATTGATTGAACCCAGTTGTATCACGTTGCTGTTTGTGCCTGAGTACTGGCCTATGAGCATGAACTTATCCTTGTCGGCTATACGTTTGGCCACCACGCGTGTGGAGTCGTAGAGTTCCTGGAACACGTACTTATCGGCCACGGCATCATTGTCAATGACCTTGCGCAGATGGCTTCCGAAAGGTTCCACAACCGGGAATATGATCCTTCCGTTCGATGCCTGCACCGTATATCGGTCTATAAAGTCAAACTGGCCGTTGGGGTGGGGGTTGTTCTTGTCATCCAGACGGTCCAGGTTCATGATACGTATCAGGGGAGTGTTCTTGAGTCCGGCCTCAGGGATATAGGTAAGGCGGCTTCCGGTGCTGTCGCTGTTGTAGTAGATGCCCAGTTTGAACTGTGCGCTCTGTATGTTACCCTGTGTGATGGTGTAGATGTTCTTCATCATCAGGTCCCAGGTGCCGCTGCCCGGTGAGTTGGAATTGGACTTAAGCAGTTTTACAAACAGCGTCTCCTTGGCATCTGTCTTGTCCGATGAGAATTCACCCACCTGATAACTGTTGCCTCCGTATGTGTACTCAAAAGCCACCGCCAGCACCTCATCGGAAGCCAGGGCGTTCTTAAGTGATATGTAACCCAGTTCGCTGTTAAGGATGTAGTCCGATGTGGCTAACTTGCGGGCGTTTGATATCTTCTCGTAGTCAGTGCTGCCCTCAAGGAATGATCCCAGCGATGTGGCTACCTGGTCTATGTCACGTGCTGCGGGGTAGTCATTGATGATACGGCTGTAAAGGTCATTGGCGCCGTTTGCCGGAGCGGGTCCTCCCTGGGCGCTCCAGATGCCGTTGCTTATGTGACCGGTCTCACCCAGGTCGGTGAAAGCCACAATGTTGCGCGGGTTGTCATAGTTGCTGCGCTTGTTTGTGACCCACACCTCGATACGGGTAATCTGTACGCCCGATACTATGTTGGGCAGCATGGCCATGTTGGCGTCATAATTGTCACGGAAGAAATGGGCCAGGAAGAAGTGGCGGTTCTCGTCATAACTGCTGGCGTCAATCTCAAAGTCGTTTATCTGCTGTCCTCCCTGTGAACTTACTGAAGATGATGTTGATTCCTTCTGTGACAGTACCATCTGCAGGTTCAGTTTTCCAAACTGCAGGTCAGACCTGATACCGAACAGTGATGAGGCTCCCTGAATCAGAGACGAGTTGGTGGGGAAACTTATGTTACCGGCCTCCAAGAGTCTGATAATCTCATCCTCCTTACCCTCATAACGCAACTTGATCATCTTGGCGTCAATGTCAAAGGTGGCTTCGGTGTTGTAGTTCAGGTTCATGTTGATCTTGTCACCGACGCGGGCGTTGATGTTCAGGTTTATCTGCTCGTCAAAGTCAAAACCTCCGGTAGTGCGGTTCTGCACGGAGAGCGACGGGTTGTCAACCTTGTTGCGGTTGTATCCGAACTTGATTGCGGCCGATCCGCTGGTCCTTACCTGTACGCCGCCGGGACCGAAAATCTTCTCGGCCGGACCCAGGTCAAACTTCATGTCCGTAAAGTCAAACTTGTTGTCACCCTGTTCGTTGAATTCCTGGGTATACTTGTCACGGTAGAAAGACTGCAGTGAGCGCTGCATCATCATGTTGTTGTACTCATTGGGAGTCATTACCGTGGGGACGTCAATGTAATAGTCACCCAGTTTGTAGCCTATCCTGAACGTCTCATCGTTCTCATCATAGGTCACCTCTTCAGTGATATTCTCCGGATTGGGAAGGGTTCTCTGTACACCCTGTGCATAAAGGCAGCTGGGGCCCCCGCATATGCAGGAGCCCAAGAGCAGCAGTGCTGCAGCAAGGTGTTTTCCCTTAATCATCAAGTTTTTTTAGGATGTTGGTCAGATGCGTTTCAGAGCTTCGCGGATGACGGCTTCGACAGTGAGGCCCTCCTGCTCCTTGAGTATGGCCTGTACCACCTTCTGTGATGCGGCCTGCGGGAATCCCAGGGTAACCATGGCTGTGACTGCCTCGGTGGCAACCTGTCCTGCCTGTATGCCGGTCTGAAGATCCAGCGGAATCTCATCGGACTGCGTCTTGGCAATCTTGTCATGAAGGTCCACAATGATACGCTGTGCTGTCTTGGCACCTATGCCCTTAACCTTCTTGAGCAGTGAGTCGTTGCCTGAACTTATAATGCCGATAAGTTCTGAAGGTGAGAATGATGAGAGTATCATTCTGGCCGATGCGCCACCGATGCCCGGAACGGATATGAGCATCAGGAACAGTTCGCGCTCCTGTTTTGCGCTGAAACCGTACAGGATGTATGCATCCTCACGAATGGCCTCATAGACATACAGACGTGTATCGTCCTTGCCCTGGATGGCCGAGTATGTATAAAGGGATATGTTAAGATCATATGCAACGCCGCCCTGTGTAAGCAGAACAGCCTGGGTGGGTGTGAGTTCCTCAATCTTTCCCTGTATGAATTCTATCATTTCCGTATGTTTTTTCAGTTACTGTATTTAAACGCATTTAACGGCCGATTATTGCACGTGCGCGTATACATAAGAGCGATTTTTTTAATAATTTCGCAGCCGGAACAAAAAAACAAACCTTATGGAAAAGATTAAAGCAGCCATTGTTGGCTATGGAAACATTGGAAAATACGTGCTTGAGGCTCTTGAGACTGCCCCTGATTTTGAGGTTGCCGGCATAGTTCGCCGCAACGGTGCAGCAGACTGCCCCAAGGAGATTGAAGGTTATAAGATTGTAAAGAATATTTCAGAACTTCCCAAGCCAGATGTTGCTATTCTTTGCGTTCCTTCACGTAAGACCGAGGAGTACGCAAAGGAGATCCTTCCCTTAGGTATCAATACAATTGACAGTTTTGATATCCATACACTCATCCCTGAGACACGCAAGCGTCTTATGCAGGTTGCCAAGGATGCCGGAAAGGTTGCTGTGATATCTGCAGGATGGGATCCGGGATCGGATTCAATCGTTCGCGCCCTTATGCAGGCTATGGCTCCCAAGGGTGTAAGTTACACAAATTTCGGTCCCGGAATGTCCATGGGCCACTCAGTTGCAGTAAAGGCAATACCTGGTGTAAAGGCTGCTCTTTCAATGACAATTCCTGTTGGCACCGGCATTCACCGTCGTATGGTATATGTTGAGATTATTGACGGTTACCGCTTTGAGGATGTGGCTGCTGCAATCAAGGCTGATCCTTATTTCGTGAACGATGAGACTCATGTAATGCAGGTTGAATCAGTCGATGCACTCAAGGATATGGGACATGGCGTCAACCTGACACGCAAGGGCGTATCGGGCAAGACTCAGAACCAGCTCTTTGAATTTGACATGAAGATCAACAATCCGGCTCTGACAGGTCAGATCCTGGTATGCGCCGCCCGCGCTTCAATGCTTCAGAAGCCTGGTTGCTATACTATGATTGAGATGCCCGTAATAGATTATCTGTACGGTGACAGGGAGGATCTGGTAAGACACCTGGTATAAGGTCAATATACGTACCAGCTGACGCCCATGAACAGGCCGTCGGCACTACCATACCCAAGGTACATGTGTGCCTTGGGTTTTTCTTTGCTGAACGAGTACTTCAGATATCCCCGGTAAACCGGCTTGAGGTTTTCATGGCTTTTGCGCGTATAGGCGTTGCCGTAATCCACCGTATATGCATCATAAAAGTCGGGTGTTCCGTTGGCTTTGCAGTTCATGTATAATGTCCGTACTCCGAATCCTAATGAAACGCCTGCGGATAATCTGCTTTTTATAAAGTTGTATCCCGCGTCAAACATGTATTCAGACGATATGTAGTTGCCCGTAAAATGTATGTCGTTTGTAAAAGATTTGAATCCTATTTCCACTGTGGTGACTCCTCTGGTGGGCGGATCCAGGTTGATTCCCAATGATGCTCCGTAAAAGAAACGGGTCGATGTGTTATGCCAAAGGCTGGCTGTAATCATTCCTTTGCTGCCGTATGACACGCCCCACATCACCTCAGTCTTTACATGCGGGTCTTCCTGTCTGAATCCCCAGTCTATAAGTTCCTGGGTCATGGTGCTGTCTATGCTGATCTCTGTGTCAAACGGCCTTCCAAGATATTCGTCATAGTAGAAGTAACCTGTTGTAGCCTGTCCTTCGGGTGAGACAAGCCTGCCGTATCCGTGTTTCATGTCATCTTTCCAGGCGCCTTCATAAGTACCTCCGTCCTCAAAAAGCAGTCTGCCTTGACCGTTGAACATATCGGCCTTCCACTCGCCGTCATAACGGGCTCCGCTGCGGTAGATATAGATACCCTTGCCCTCTTTGATATGGTTTCTGAACTCTCCCTTGTAAATGTCCCCGTCGGGGTAGACCACCGTACCCTGTCCGTTCCATAATCCGTCTTTCCACTCGCCGTCATATACGGTGCCGTCAGGGAATATGCATCTTCCGCGCCCGTTAAGCAGCGAGTCACGAACCTGGCCGATATACAGGGAACCGTCATCAAGCAGCAGCGTATCGGCAGTTATGCTGTCATTGGGAGTTGCCGCATATCCTGCAAGGGATAAGAGGGTAAAGATGACGGGGATTATGAATCTGCGTATGGTCATGTCGGTTGATGTCAGAAGGTTAAGCCTGCTCCTATGTGGAATCCGTCAATGTTGCTGTAGCCGGTGCGCACTGAGATGGCGTATATGCTTCCTCTTTTGGGGCGGCTCAGCATCATATCTGCAAAGAAGTCATAGGCAAATCTTGCTCCGGTTACTTTCTCGCGGTAGTAGAGAGTACCCGGTTCGTAGTAACTGTCGTTGTGCTCCAGGCTGCGGCAGTTGCGGATGGTGTTCTTAAGTGAGATACCGGCCTGAACACCTATCGAGAACCAGTCCAGGCTGATTCCGCACTCGGCTGCCAGTTTCATCATGTTGTAGGTGTTCTCGGTAAGGACTTCATCCATGTACGCGTTCCACTCAACCAGAACGTTCTTTTCGCCGGTCTCGTCATCGTATGTCTCGGATACTTCGCCTATCCTGCGGCTTGAGGTGTTGAATCCCAGTGAACCGCCGGCAAAGAAGTGGTCCGATACGTGGTAATCGACAGAAAATGAGAGTATTTGATTGAGTCCGTATGACACGAATACTGAAGCCATGTCACTCTGATGCTCCTTACCGTCGCTGACTATCTGGGGTGCGGGTTCTGACCATGACGGCATGAATACGTCATTGTTGAAATAACCCTTGAGCAGGGACTGCGTGCCGGCGTTATAAAGTACTCCCACTCCGTGCTTGCGGTCATTCATCCATTCACCGGTGTATATGCTGCCGTCCGGGTAGGTCATGGATCCGGCGCCGTTGAACATTCCGTTCTCCCACTGGCCTTCATACCTGGAACTGTCCGAATAGAGGTATACTCCGTAACCGCTGAACTTGTGTTCCTTGAACTCTCCCTTGTAATAGTCACCGTCCGGAAAGAAGACCTCTCCCTTTCCGTCCCACAGTCCGTCTTTCCATTCGCCCTCATAGATTGTGCTGTCGGCATAGAACATTTTGCCGTAACCGTTAAAGAGTGAGTCCGATATCTGACCGGCGTACCATGCGCCGTCATCGAACCGGATGGTATCTGAAACGGCGGTGTCGTCATTGATTGCTAAAGCGTGTGCTACAAGGAAGCTTACAGACAATAGTGAGAATATAACTAAGCGTTTGAGTGACATATCGACGTAAAGGTATGGAAAAATCATTAACTTTGCGAATTCACAACAGTTAATACATAGTAATCATGAATGAAAAACAGGATTTGGTATGCATTTTCAAGGGTCAGGCCTTTGAAGCAGAGGTGGTGAGGTCCCGTCTTGAGGCCGACGGCATACCGGCTATGATCATGAATAACTCCATGAGTGCAATATTCTCAACATATACTGCAATGGCCGGTCCGTTAAGCGTCCTGGTAAACCCCGAGGACAGGGATCGTGCAGAACAACTTTTACAGGAACAATGAATAACCCCAAACGTATAGCTGTCAAGGTAGGCAGCAATGTTCTTACACGTCCCGACGGTCGTCTGGACCTGGCCCGTATGGCCGCTCTGGTGGATCAGATTGCCGAACTCAGACATCGCGGAATCGAGGTGCTGCTCATATCGTCAGGTGCCGTTGCATCAGGACGCGGAGCGTTACCCATGCTCAAGGATGAGAAGAGCGTGACCAGCCGCCAGCTTTTTGCGGCAGTAGGACAGGCCAAGCTGATAGAGCACTATTATGACCTTTTCCAGGAGTACGGAATAACCGTTGGACAGATTCTCACCACAAAGGAGAACTTTACCAATGAGACCCTTCACGCCAACCAGATGCGTTGTATGACTGCAATGCTTGACAACGGCGTGGTACCCGTAATCAATGAGAATGACACCGTATCGGTCGAGGAACTTATGTTTACCGATAACGATGAACTGTCAGGTCTGGTGGCCCGCATGATGGAGGCCGAGATACTGGTTATCCTGAGTAATGTGGACGGTGTGTTCACCGGTAACCCCGATGAGCCCGGATCGGAACTCATTCATGACGTATACCCCGATGACGATTACTCCGGTTGCGTAAGCAGCAGCAAGTCCCAGTACGGACGCGGCGGCATGATGACCAAGATGAAGACCGCCCTGGGCGTAGCCGCCGACGGCATTGAGGTACGCATAGCCAACGGCCGCCGTCAGGATGTGCTCATTGAGGTCCTTTCAGATCCTGAGAATGCCCGCTGCACCCGTTTCCATGCTTCAAAAAAGTAACCATGATAGAGAAAACCTTAGAACTCCTTAAAGATGCATCTTACTCTCTTCCCGTTTTGGAGGAGAATCAGATAAATGACCTGCTGCTCACACTGGCCGATGCCATTGAGAGCAACTCTGCCGTTCTGCTTGAGGCCAACGCCAAAGACCTGGCCCGCATGGACCGCAGCAACCCTGTCTATGACCGCCTGCTGCTTACTGAGGACCGCCTTAAGGGCATTGCCTC
Source organism: Bacteroidaceae bacterium (assembly GCA_045586125.1). Lineage (GTDB taxonomy): Bacteria > Bacteroidota > Bacteroidia > Bacteroidales > Bacteroidaceae > Colenecus. The sequence continues at coordinate 8,284 of JAZMZT010000087.1, forward strand.
CGATATGCGCCACGTAGCAGAACTGGAGAGTCCGGTAGGCAAGGTCATCGATGAGCGTGTACGCCCCAATGGTATGAAACTTACCCGCGTACGTGTCCCGTTCGGTGTGATAGGCGTCATCTATGAGGCACGTCCCAACGTAAGCTTTGATGTGTTCTCGCTCTGTTTCAAGTCACGCAACGCCTGCGCCCTCAAAGGCGGCAGCGATGCCTATGACTCCAATTGCGCCATAGTTGACCTGATACACCGCGTGCTGGAGCAGAAGGGTATCGACCCCCATGTGGTTGAACTGCTTCCCGCCGGCCATGAGGCTGCCGCTGAACTCATGAAGGCGGTAGGTATGGTTGACCTGCTTATTCCCCGCGGCAGCTCACGCCTTATCAAGTCTGTCCGCGAGCAGGCTCAGATTCCGTGCATAGAGACCGGAGCCGGAGTATGCCACACTTACTTTGACAAGGAGGGTGACCTTAAGAAGGGAGCCAATATCATATTCAACTCCAAGACCCGTCGCGTAAGCGTCTGCAATGCGCTTGACTCTCTGGTAATTCATGCCGACCGTCTGAGCGACCTGCCTGAACTCTGTATCCGCATGGCAGCCAAGAACGTGGTAATTGAGGCCGATGAGCAGGCATACGCAGCACTTGATGGCAAGTATCCCGCAGAACTCCTGGAGCATGCAACAGCTGACAGTTTTGGAAAGGAGTTCCTTGCATACCGTATGTCAATCAAGACCGTTTCCTCATATGACGAGGCCCTGATGCACATTCGCGTCAACACCTCACACCACAGTGAGTGCATAGTAACTGAGAACGCTGAGCACGCACGCAAGTTCCAGCAGTACATCGATGCCGCCTGCGTCTATGTGAACGTATCGACCGCCTTTACAGACGGTGCGCAGTTCGGACTGGGAGCAGAGATAGGCATCAGCACCCAGAAGATGCATGCCCGCGGTCCCATGGGACTTGAAGAGATAACAACTTACAAATGGCTCATCAACGGTGATGGCCAGACAAGACAATAAATCCTTTTGATGATGAGACACTTTACTTGCGTTAAGGATCTGGGCGATCTGCATCAGGCATTGCAGGAGGCCCTTGAGATAAAGAGAGACCGTTTCAAATACGTGGAGCTGGGCCGAAACAAGACCCTGCTCATGGTGTTCTTCAACTCCAGTCTGCGTACCCGTCTGAGCACCCAGAAGGCTGCCTTAAACCTGGGTATGAACGTGATTGTCCTGGATGTCAACCAGGGTGCCTGGAAACTGGAGACCGAGCGCGGCGTCATCATGGACGGCGACAAGTCAGAGCATCTGCTTGAGGCCATCCCCGTAATGGGCTGCTACTGCGATGTAATAGGCGTCCGCTCCTTTGCACGTTTTGAGAGCCGTCAGGATGACTATGAGGAGAAGATCCTCAATCAGTTCATCCAGTACTCCGGCCGTCCCGTATTCTCAATGGAGGCCGCCACCGGACATCCGCTCCAGAGTTTTGCCGACTGGATCACCATCGAGGAGCACAAGACCGTAGAGCGTCCCAAGGTTGTCATGAGCTGGGCTCCGCATCCCAAGGCTCTGCCCCAGGCTGTTCCAAATTCATTCGCACAGTGGATGGTTGCGGCCGGTTATGATGTAGTCATTACACATCCTGAAGGTTATGAACTTGACCCCA
>JAZMZT010000088.1:0-9714 GCA_045586125.1 Bacteroidaceae bacterium
CCTCAAGTACGCCAACGGCACCGCTGGCACCCATAACTGCGATCTCTGCATTGGGCCATGCGTAGCACAGGTCACCGCGCAACTGCTTGCAGCTCATAACGATGTGTGAGCCACCGTAAGACTTACGTACTGTTACGGTTACCTTGGGAACGGTAGCCTCACCGTAAGCGAACATCAGCTTAGCGCCGTGATCAATGATACCGGCATACTCCTGACCTGTTCCGCAAAGGAATCCGGGAACATCGACCAGAGTAAGGATCTGAATATTGAATGCGTCGCAGAAACGTACAAAACGGGCTGCCTTACGTGAAGCGTCGCAGTCCAGCACACCTGCCAGCCAGTTGGGCTGATTGGCGATGATACCGGTTGAGCGGCCGTTGAAACGGGCAAAACCGCAGATTACGTTCTTGGCAAAATCCTTGTGAACCTCCATGAAGTCACCGTCATCAACGATAGAGTAGATGATGTCCTTCATATCGTAGGGTTTGTTGGGATCATCGGGAACCATAGAGTTCAGTGCATCCTCCAGACGTGCGGGATCATCCTTGGTGGGCTTAACGGGAGCCTCCTCCATGTTGTTCTGCGGGATGAAACTGATAAGACGGCGAACCTCCTGCATAGCCTCCTCCTCGGTTGCTGCAACAAAGTGTGTTACACCAGACTTGGTGGCGTGAACGCGGGCACCGCCCAACTGCTCAACGGTTACGTCCTCACCGGTAACGCTCTTTACAACCTTAGGTCCGGTGATGAACATATATGAGTTCTGCTCGGTCATCATGATGAAGTCAGTCAGGGCAGGGCTGTATACAGCACCACCGGCGCAGGGGCCGAAAATGACTGAAATCTGGGGTATTACGCCCGATGCCAGGATATTGCGCTCAAAAATCTCGGCGTATCCGGCAAGTGCGCAGGCACCTTCCTGAATACGTGCACCGCCTGAATCGTTCATGCCGATAACAGGAGCACCCATTTTCATGGCCATATCCATAACCTTGCAGATTTTCTGTGACATGGTCTCAGAAAGAGAGCCGCCTATGACGGTGGCATCCTGTGCAAATACAAATACGAGTCGGCCATCGATTGTACCTGAACCAACGGCAACGCCGTCACCCAGGAATACCTTCTTTTCCATACCGAAGTCTGTGCAACGGTGGGTCAGAAACATATCGACCTCCTCAAATGATCCCTCGTCAAGAAGCATGTTTATGCGCTCGCGGGCAGTGTAGCTACCTTTTGCATGATGCTTCTCAATAGCTGCCTCGCCGCCTCCGGCCATTGCCTGGGCGCGCTTGTCAACCAGCTTCTGAAGTTTGCTGTTTTCCATTTTCTGTATAATATGTGTTATTTGGGTTGTTCACAAAGTTCTGTCAGCACGCCGCAGGTTGATTTGGGGTGCAGGAATCCTATAATAAGGTTCTCGGCGCCCTTGCGGGGTGCTACGTCAATCAGGCGGATGCCTGCTGCCTCAGCCTCCTTAAGGGCATCGGCCGTATTCTCAACATTGAAAGCAACATGGTGTATGCCGCCCTTGCCGCCGTTCTTCTCAATGAACTTGGCAATGGTTGACTCAGGGCAAGTGGGCTCCAGGAGTTCAATCTTTACCTCACCTACCTTGAAAAAGGCGGCCTTGCCTTTCTGGTCCTCTACTACCTCGATGTTGTAGCACTTGCTGCCGGTCAAAAACTCAAAGAAAGGCATGGTCTCCTCAAGTGAGGTGACTGCTATGCCCAGATGCTCAATGTGTGTAGGTTTCATAATTCTCTTTGTAATTATTGTTAGTACTTGTTTGATATCCTAAACGCCATAGGTATGCAAAGGTACTATTTTTACCTCTTAATAAAAAGGAAAACAATCTTAAAAAATGACACAGTAGGGACGGCTATCCCCACACCTTAGGGAACCGTAACGCACGTATGGTCATTTTCCTCCCTAAGGTGAGCGGAGAATGCGCTTTCTCGCGGGTTACCCCCTGACCTTAGGGAGCTGTAACGCATGTGGGACCATTTTTCTCCCTAAGGTGAGTGGGAAATTGGCCAGTACCTGCGTTACCCCCTGACCTTAGGGAGCTGTAACGCACGTAGGGCCATTTTCTTCCCTAAGGTGAGCGGTAAATACGCTCGTACCTGCGTTGCCCCCAGACCTTAGGGAACTGTAACGCATGTGGGGCCATTTTCTTCCCTAAGGTGAGCGGTAAATACGCTCGTACCTGCGTTACCCCCTGACCTTAGGGAGCTGTAACGCACGTAGGGCCATTTTCTTCCCTAAGGTGAGTGGGAAATTGGCCAGTACCTGCGTTACCCCCAGACCTTAGGGAGCTGTAACGCATGTGGGACCATTTTCTTCCCTAAGGTGTAGGGCTGGTACGGGGATTGTCCCTATCGGGTTAGCCAAACGAGCTTGTTGTATGTGGATTCTATACGGGATTCCACATCATCGGACAGGGCCGGGAAGAAATCCAGTCCTGTTTTTGATTCCACCTCATCGACAGTGAGTGCATAGGTTGAAAGCGGCTTGTGACCGGCTTTGTTCTCCATTATGAAGCCTATGGACTCAAAACCGTCGGGAGTCTGAATCAGCAAAACCTTGTAGAAGGCATCGGGTACGACCACCTTATTCTGGCCGATGCTCCCGTACTTGTTGTCCGTTATTATCGGACCGCAGGTTACGTAGATGTTTCCGTATTTGTTTGCGTAATCGCGTACCATATCCTCGAGTGCTTTCCAGTCACCGCTGTTGAGGTTGTGATTCTGGGGGCAGATGTTGGTGAAGTAGAAACTCTCGCGCATCATCTGCTCGGTCAGTTTCATATCGGCTGCCGGAGCCATGTGGCCGCGGTCCCAGCCGGAGTTGCGGTAGTCGTTGTCATCGGCCTGTCTGCCATCGAAATTTGGGTCGGTGCGGAAATGGTTTGAACGCGGATTGGTGCCCGATACCTCATCGGCCGTGAGTTCATAGGCAACCCACTCGGGGATACGGTAGTTCTCATTGAGCACCACCTCATATCCCTCATAAACCAGATGCTGCTTGTACGAGGCCTCGGTATATGCCGGAATCTCCAGTTTGTCAATACTCTGGGTGCCTGTATGCGACGGTGTCCTGCACCACCACAGAATCAGGCAGACCACTACGAAAACCAATAGTTTGAATAGTCCTTTCTTCATATCGCAAAGGTAAAACAAAAGACCGGACAACTGATGTTGCCCGGCCTTTTGTTTAAAAATGACACGGAAGGAACCGTCCCTATTGTGTCACTTGTTCTTCTTGAAGTCACGAACGGTGTAGTAAACAGGCTTGCGCTGATACTGTCCGTCGAACAGCAGCGGGAAGTTGTTTGCACCCAGCCATGAATCACGGTCACCGAGGTTCCAGAAGGTTACGCAAGAGAAGTTCTTCTTGTACTTGCGGATAACCTTGAAGAGCTCGTCATACTTGGCCATCTGGAGCTGAGCGATAGAATCGGTAAGAACCTGACCCTCGCCGCGGCTGAACTGGAGCTGACCGCCGGCCTCGTGGTTGATACGAACGTCGAACTCAGTGATCTGGATATCGTCAACCAGCTCAAGATACATCTGGATAGCCTTCTCGAAGTCCTCGATGGTGGGGTTATCATAGATGTTGTAGTGACCCTGCATACCGATACCGGTGATAGGAGCACCCTCTGACTGGAGTTTCTTAACCATGTTGTAGATGTAAGTTCTCTTGGCGGGAGTCCATGCGCTGTAGTCGTTGTAGAACAGGGTAGCGGTAGGATCAGCCTCGTGAGCGAACTCGAATGCCTTCTTGATGAACTCGTCACCGCAGAGCTGATAAGCGGTTGACTGACGGAATGACTGCTCGTAGGGAGCATCGGGGTTGTTGGCATCACTCATAGCCTCGTTAACAACGTCCCAGCAGTAAACAACGTCCTTGTAACGGTTGATTACAGTGTGGATGTGAGCACGGAGTGAATCGTAGAACTCCTCCTTGGTTGCCTTGGCATACTTGGGAACCTTTGTCATCTGAGGAGCGGGAGCCTGAGCACGCTGACCCTGACCCTGGGGACGCTGGCCCTGAGGACGCTGACCTGCCTGGGGAGCACCCTGAGGAGCACCCTGAGGACGGGGACCGCCAAAGCCACCGAAGCCGCCGAAGCCGCCAAAGCCGCCGAAGCCGCCACGTGCGGGCTGCTCAACCCAAATTGTATCGCCGTTCTCATCGCGCTCTACAACCTGGTTGCCATTCTCATCATACTTGTTGAACATCCAGTTAGCGAACTGGCTGTGCCATACGAGGCAGTGACCACGCATCTTGATACCGTTCTCGCGGCAGAAGTTTGCAATGGCATCGGCCTGAGCAAAGTTCCAAACACCCGGCTGGGGATGAATCTCACCCGGCTTCATGCAGTTCTCTGCTGTGATGCTGTTGAACTCCTTAAGGATAACTGCCTTCTGGAGTGAATCAGTTACGTTACGCGGGGTAAGGGCAACACCGATCTTGAAATAGTTCTTGTAGGCGTCCTTCAGACCCGGATCCTCGGGGCCACATGCGCTCATTACCACTACTGATGCAATGAGGGCGATAATTGAAAGCTTTTTCATTTAATTGACCAAAAAATAATATTAATGATTGTTGACTTTTCGTTTTGGGCCTCAAAGTTAATTATTTGTTTTAAAAAATCTTTTCAAATAACAACTTTATTGCTGTTTATGGCCGAATACCTGATCGATGAGTCCTTCAAACTCCCTGAAAGCGAAGGTATCCTCCAGGTCACGCAGCGCATCGGCCAGACCCCGGTAATGCCACTCGTGGTCCTTGGGGTCAGTGGCGTGGAACAGTTTCCACAACCCGTCGCCCTGAACGGCATAATCACGGGCTATGGCGCGCATGTTGGAGAGTTTGTCACCCAAAGCCACTGTCTTGGCGTCCAGCGGGGCGCGGGCAATCAGGTCAATGGCTTTCTGCTTGCGTTCGTGCCAGGTGCCTTCGTCATCACCTACGCTCTCTGTCTGTACGAGCGATGCAATGCGGTCACCGAACTCACGGCGGATATCCTGGATGGTGACATCTGTATCCTCGACCGTATCATGCAGTGCGGCGGCAGCCAGCAACTCCTGGTCGGGGGTGATGGTAGCCACGATTTCCACAGCCTCCAAGGGGTGAACGATGTACGGAAAACCTTTCCCGCGGCGCTCTGTACCTGCATGCGCCTTGACCGCGAACACTATGGCGCGGTCAAGAAGTTCAGTATTAAGCGGTTTGTTTGCCATTTTACTTGTTCATGAAAGGCAGGTCCTTGGACTGCTCCAGAAGCATCTCTGCCATTAAGTCATTGCTCTCGGATTCACCGTTCAACTGGTCAAACATATACTTGATGCCGGCTTTGCCTCCACCAATCTTGAGGATATATGCGATGCACAGGTCCTGCGGGCCGATGGACGATGAAATGATATCCAGATCGGTGAGTCCTATCTGGTAGCACGCAATCTGATATGCGCCCTCGGAATACTCCTTGATGAGGTTGGATATGTCTCCCAAAGTCTTGAAACCAAGGGCTTTGAATATGGACAGGTAGGGCATGAGCGGAACCTCCTGAATCTCGGCCTGGTTCATGGCGGCGATGCGCTTGTTGAGCTGTTTGAAAGGCTCCAGTTCCAGGTAACTGCGGAAAGTGTCTCCGTCAATTGAAACCTCATCCAGGTTGCCGGAGCGTACCAGAGCCTGAACACGGCGGCGGTAATCAGTCAGTTCAATGCGGATCTTGCTGAACTCGTCATCCACCAGTTCAAGCATTCCGGCCAGACGGCTCATGTTACGCAGATAGCGTCTGGGTATCTCCACGCCCGATTTGTAGCCGGTATCATGGTCCATGTTGGCCCATGCGTGCTGCAAAAGGGTACGCATCTGAATCTCAAAGCGGTACGGGAATCCCGGCACCGAACAGATGTAATGCAGTGACAGATAGCCGAAACTGTCTATCTCGTGGATCTTGCGCTTATCGACGGAGTTGTCCCAGTCAATCTCAAAAAGTCTCTCTACGGCCGATGCCACCTTGTCTACATCGTCTATGTAGAACGTGATGACCCTGAGACCCAGGATATCGGTCAAATCGGCCAGACTTTTGTATTTGTAACCTTTGAGTTCCAGTTTGCCGGCCAGAGAGTCATACGCCTTGACGCGTGATTCGATGGCGGCCACAAGCAGCCCGGCATCGGCCAGGGTATTCCTGAGCTTATCCTTTACCTCCTGCTCAACCTCTCTGAAACGGGGCAGGTTGTCCTGGTACTCCTGGAGTATTGCCTCACAATGAGGGTCCAGTAGCCTTGCCTTCTTCATAACCTGAATGTTTTAATCCTGAATCTCAAACAAGTTCAGGAAACCGGTCATCATGAATACTGAGCGGATATCCTTGTTTATGGCCTTGACAATGACCTTGCCTCCCTTTGAAGCGGCAGCCTTGCGCAGTGAGAGGAACAGACGCAGTCCGGAACTTGAAATGTATTCAAGGGCAGTGCAGTCCAGAACGATGGTTCCTGCGGCATACTGTGCCAGATTGTCAAAATCACCGCTCACCTCCTGTGATGCGGGAGTGTCCAGACGACCAATCAGCTGAGCGGTCGTAAGAGAGTCTTTAGTGTTGATCTTTATTTCCATAAGGTTTATAATTGTTTGTTGATTATCAATCCTCGGTATCGCCCAGCAGTATCACAAGCCTGTCTCCGGGCATAAGTTTGAGACTGCCGTGCGGAACAATGAATTTCTCTTCCCTGCGTACCATGATGACACGTATTCCGTGGGGCAGATGCAGGTCACGCAGAGTATCTCCGCGTTCCAGGTCCTCCGGGGTCACCGTGTGGTCGCGCAGAATGCCCATCTCCTCGGGCAGTTCCAGGCCGAAAGTCTCCACCTCGGGGTCATCGTCGATGCTCAGGTTGAGCAGACGTGCCACCGGCGATATGGTCATTCCCTGAACCAGCAGTGACAAAAGGGTTATGGTAAACACTATGTTGAATATCTCGTTTGATCCCTCCACGCCCTCAAGCACCGTATAAAGGGCAAAGAGTATGGGACCGGCGCCTTTGAGTCCTACCCATGACGTAAACAGTTTGGCTCTGAACGACAGCCCCCTGAAAGGTATGAGGCTGAGCATTATACCGGCCGGGCGTGCCACGAACATAAGGAACAGGCCTATCAGGATGGCCGGCAGCAATATGTGATGCATCTGTGACGGTTGGGCCAGCAGACCCAGAAGCAGGAACATCATGAGTTGTGAAAGCCAGGTAATTCCGTCAAAGAACATCAGAACCTCCTTTCTGGCCGGCATATCCTTGGTGTTTCCAAGAATAATGGCGCAAATGTAAAGGGCCAGCAGTCCGTTACCGCCAATGAATGAGGCGGCGCCGTTGGCAAACATGGCTATGCTCAGTATAAGTATGGAGTAGAGCGGGCCGGACTGAAGATGGATTCTGGTAATGATGAGACGTCCCGCATATCCCAGAGCCTGTCCCACTATAAGACCTATTACAATCTGCTTTATCAGCACCCATCCGCCCAGAAGTATCAGACTCCATGTGCCGCCCGATCCCTGAGAGTGGCCGGTCATCTCCATGATATTGACAAGAAGAATGGTAAGCACATATGCCATGGGGTCATTGCTTCCGGACTCCAATTCCAGCAGCGGCCCTAGGTTCTCGCGCAGAGACAGTTTGCTGTTCCTCAGGATTGAGAATACCGATGCCGAATCGGTCGATGACATGACCGCGGCCAGCAGCAGACAACCCAGAATGCTGGTGCCTGCGCCGCCAATCCTGCTGCCGAATACATAGAAGATGAAAAATCCTGTGACTATGATAGTGAGGAATACACCCAGGGTGGATATGGCCACTCCTTTCCTGAATATCGGCTTTGTCTCAGAGATGGATGTCTCCAGTCCGCCGGTAAGCAGGATGATGGTCATGGCCAGGTGCCCCAGGAACTCGGCGGCTCCAAGCTTGTCAATCTTTATACCCAGTCCGTCCTGTCCCGCAAGCATTCCCAGGATAAGGAACAGCAGCATTGTGGGTACGCCGAACTTTGTGCCCACCTTGGCCATCAGGATGGCAATGAACATGAGCAGTGATACCAGAAGTATCAGGTTACCCGATGACAGGTCTATGCTGAATATGGAAAGCGGTATCATCAGGCAAGTTTCTTTATAAGGGTCAGTACATTGTGTCCGTCCACACGCTCATAGTTGATATGGTCCATTATCTGACGTATCAGATGAATGCCCAGACCTCCGATAGAGCGGTCCTCGGCGCTCAGGGTTATGTCAACCTCGGGTTTGGCGGTGGGGTCAAACGGTGTGCCGGTATCACTTATCACAAATGAAAGGGTGGACTTGTCGGCCTTGGCCTCAATGGTTATGTTGCCGGTGGTGTCCTTGGGGTATGCGTAGTTCATTACATTGACCACCGCCTCCTCCATGGCCAGATTTATCTGAGTGGTTACGGCCATATCAAATCCGTTGGCCTCACAGGCCTCCTCCACGAATGTGTTCAGACGGGGTATGCGCTTAAGGTCATTGGTCAGGGTAAGACTGCGCTGATATGTCAGGTCCTCCTGATGCTTGGTGTATTGTATGGCCAGCATCGTGAGGTCATCGCTCTGCTCGGCATCGGCCACAAAACTGCGGACGGCCCTGGTCATCTGCTCCACGATGACGGTTGGCTTGAACTTGCGCTCCTGCTGCAGTTTGCGGGCCATGTCTATGACACGCTGCATCTCAAACTGCTCGTGGTTTATGTTCTCGGCCTCGTTCAGTCCGTCGGTGTAGAGGAAAATGACGGTATCCGGGTCAATCTGAGTCTCCTGTCTGGTGAATTTCCAGTTAGGCATCACGCCTATGGGCAGGTTGGGGTCAACCGGCAGCATTCCGGCGCCGGTGTTACCTATGAGCAGAGGTGCGTCATGACCGGCGTTGCAGTACTGCATACGTCCGGAAATCAGGTCCAGTACGCCCACAAACATGGTCACGAACATATTGGACTCGTTCTCCTGTGACATCACGTCGTTCAGTCTGGTAAGAATCCTGTTGGGTTGCGCCTCATGGGCCGATACGGTGCGGAACAGAGCCTTGGTCACCACCATGTAGAGCGATGCGGGAATACCCTTGCCCGATACGTCTCCTATGCAGAAGAACAGTTTCTCGTCGCGGATATAGAAGTCAAACAAATCGCCGCCCACCTCCTTGGCGGGAGTAAGCTGGCCGAACACGTCAACGTCATCGCGGTTGGGATAGGGCGGGAAAACCTTGGGAACCATGGACATCTGGATGGCTCTGGCTATCTGCAACTCGTTCTCTATCCTGTTACGTGTCTGCTCAAGTTCGTGGTATTTCAACTGGTTGCGTATGAACGATACCAGCATGAATGCCAGCATGGCAAGTCCCAGAAGTTGCAGCAGTTTGACTGCAATGCCGTTTTGGCGCAGCGCTTCAAAGACATCGGACTCAGGTATAACGATTGCCATTGCCCAGCCGGTATGTTCTATAGGGGAGTAATAGACATAGCAGGCCACGCCCTCAAACTTGACTGACATGTTTCCTGACTCTCCGGCCATCATGGCTTTGTTCAGATCGTCAAAACCCTCGTTGTCCTTGAGCACGGTGTGGAAATCATGGATGTTTTTCATTACAACCTCGGGCGACGGGCTTACCATGATACGTCCGCTGCGGCTCAGTATGATACCTGCTGCCTG
>JAZMZT010000089.1:0-2336 GCA_045586125.1 Bacteroidaceae bacterium
AGAGTATTCACCGTTCAAGTATGTCCAGGCAGTGACCTCAATATCACAACCCAGCTTTACGCTCTGATTGTTGGTAATGGCCGCCTGCAAATCCGCCAAAGTGTAAACCACGTCACTGGCTGAAACTTCCTGGAAATTCATTCCGGAAAAAATCAGCACGGCGGCGACAACCATTGCTAAAATTCGTTTGCTTAGTTTCATAAGTTGCCTCCCTAATTTTTAATCATAAAATGCCGGAATCCGGTGAGGTTTTTCTGTCCCACCGGTTCCGTCATTCATTTACATTAGGTTAATGGGATCATATAAGAATCCAATTTCCCATTCCAAATGCCCTGCAGCATAGCATAAACGCCGTCTGCCATCAGAGCATAGCCCTTATCCGAAGGATGGAGCTGATCCGGGAAGTTGACGCTTCCCAGGTTATCCGAGGTATAGGTGTACATATCGTAGAAGTACACTTTATCTCCACGGTCTTTCATCATCTGGGCAACCTTAGCCTGTACGGTGCGAACCCGAGTGGAATCATAGCTGGTAACCCGGTAGCTGATCGGGCAGTTCATAACTACAAAAACAGACTCGGAATTCTTTTCCTTCAGCTTATCCACCAGCGCCAGGTAGTCGCCGATATACTTTTGATCATCTGCTTCATTCCACGTATAGCCGCCCAAGCAACCGTACTTTGCTGCCCGGTCACTATCATTGGTACCCAGCATGATCAGAACATAATCATACTTGGTTTCATTGGCCATACAGTTATTGTGCTCCGCAGTCAAAACCCACGCGGGGTTATTGCCGTTTTCATCCTTCAGATCGCTGCGCAGGGTCCGGCCGCCTTTTCCATAATTATAGACCACACACTCCGTCCACAGCATACGCTGCAGATTTGCAGGATAGGAAAGATATATGGGATCTGTGGACTGGCTGCCGTAGGTGATGCTGTCACCAATGCAGCAAATCGTAGTCAGGTGATACGTTCCGTTCTGACTGTAGCCCTCGGGCAGATTGACAGAGTCATCGGTCTGTTTGCCCAAATAGGATTCCAGAGCATCGACTGCATGATAAGTAGTGCCGTATGTGCCACCGCGAATAATCAGCTTGCCATCCTGTACTTTGACAACATAATCGTCCTGGGTGGCCAAGCGCGCGCCGGTTACCACACTCTGGCTGCGGTTAGTAGAGCCGATAAGAATCTCGTACTTACCTTCCTCCACAGAAGTGTCCATTTTAACCTCAAGTTCCACGCCGCACAGTTTATAAATCAAGTCAGCAACGCGCTGAGCAGTGACTTTATCATACTGATACTCCTGCTCAATCCGCTTCAGCACTGCTTTTCCTGCCTGATAGTAACTACTGCGGGGGTAAAGAATCACATACTGCGAGATATCGATCCCATCTACAGTAAGCTGTTCAATCAAACTCACGTTATCGCCTTTCTCTGTGGAGCCGTCTTGTGTAGCATTGTTTTCTTCCGCCTGCGAATCGGAAGGCTCATTGTTACCGCCGCTCTGTCCGCAGCCGCACAGTAACATGCAGATGCATAAAACCAGACTTAAATATCGAACAATTTTTTTCATCTCAGACTTCTCTTTCACAGTCACCGTTGTCGGGCATTATTATTTCTGCTTGCGCTTCCGCAATACCAGAACAACAGCAACACCTGCCACAGCAAGCACAGCAATAACAATGACAATAATGATTACGTCCTGATTGCCGTTTGTGTTCAAATCGTTGTCCTTATTGGTATTATTATTCTTGGGAGGATCGGTCTCTTCGGGCTCAGGCTCGGGCTCGGGTTCGGGCTCGGGTTCGGGCTCAGGTTCGGGTTCAGGTTCCGGCTCAGGCATAACAGGAGCAACAACCGAGCTGGGGTTATCAGCCAAAGCGATAGGGTACTCGCTGGCATCATCAAAAACGAAAGCATTGCCACCCAACATACCGAGGATATCCGCAGAATTCATCTGAGCGGCGGAAATCTCGGTGCCATTGGAGGAGTCCGTCTTGTTGGAGTCGCTGTAATTGCGCAGGCCGGACGTGCTTCCGGTGTAGACAGAGGAGCTGAATACACGGCCGCTGATGCTATAGCAGTTAACAACAGTAATCTCGCCTACCATATTACCAACAACGCCGCCAACCTGCGTAGCCTTGTCGGACTTAACGATAACATTACCGGCATTGAAGCAGTTCTCAACGGTAACATCCTCATTTTCCTTGGTCAGGTTGGTGATACCACCCACATTGCCGCCGTTAGCAGCAACTGCAACTACATCGCCGTAGTTGCCACAGCCGTAAACGGTCACGGTATCCTGTGCAGAACCCAAAATACCGGCAACACGGCC
>JAZMZT010000090.1:0-3467 GCA_045586125.1 Bacteroidaceae bacterium
TACCATGGTATGGTCGCTGTTCTCTCTGATTCCTGCAGTCATTGCCGTGATAATGGGACTGCTGGCATATAAATTCCCCATCAAGAAGTAACCCTATGGCTAAGGAATACGGACACTACAATGATGCTGCCAGGGAGTATGTCATTACCGATCCCTGCACCCCGTGGCCCTGGATAAACTATCTGGGCACCGAGGATTTCTTTGGACTGATTTCAAATACGGCAGGCGGCTACAGTTTCTGCAAGGATGCCAAGTTCCGCCGCATCACACGTTACCGTTACAACGGCGTGCCCATGGATGCGGGCGGCCGATACTTCTACATTAAGGACGGTGATACCGTCTGGAATCCCGGCTGGAAACCCTGCAAGACTCCGCTTGATTTCTACGAGTGCCGTCACGGCATGAACTATACCTCTATTGAGGGCCGCAAGGACGGTGTCACCGCAAAGGTGCTCTTCTTTGTTCCCCTTAAGACCTGGGCCGAGGTCCAGAAACTGACGCTGACAAACACTTCCGATAAGGTTAAGAAGCTGAAACTGTTCAGTTTCCAGGAGTGGTGCCTCTGGAACGCATCGACCGACATGGAGAATTTCCAGCGCAACTTCTCTACCGGTGAGGTTGAGATAGACGGTTCTGTAATCTATCACAAGACAGAATACAAGGAGCGCCGCAACCACTACGCATACTACTCGGTAAATGTTCCCGTGCAGGGATTTGACACCGACCGCGAATCATTTCTGGGCCTGTACAACGGGTTCGATGCACCTCAGGCCGTGCTTGAGGGCAAGCCCCGCGGTAGCGTTGCCCACGGATGGTCACCCATAGCATCACACTACCTGGAGATTGAACTTAAGCCGGGTGAGAGCCGTGACCTGATATTCGTACTGGGTTATGTTGAGAACGCACAGGATGACAAGTGGGAGAGCAAGGGCGTCATCAACAAGCGCATGGCCCGCCAGACCCTTTCGCGTCTGGATACCGTGGCCAAGGTTGATGCCGAGTTCAAGTGTCTGTGCCAGTACTGGGATAACCTGCTTCAGATATTCTCAGTCAAGAGTGCCGATGAGCGCCTGGACCGCACGGTCAACATCTGGAACCAGTACCAGTGCATGATTACCTTCTGCTTCTCCAGGAGCGCATCGTTCTTTGAGAGCGGCATAGGCCGAGGGATGGGATTCCGTGACTCCAACCAGGACCTTATAGGTTTTGTACATCAGATTCCGGAGCGTGCCCGCGAGCGCATAATCGATATTGCATCGACCCAGTTTGCCGACGGCGGCTGCTACCACCAGTACCAGCCCCTGACCAAGCGCGGCAATGACGGCATTGGCGGCGGATTCAACGATGACCCCATGTGGCTCATATTCGGCGTTTGCGGTTACCTGCGCGAGACAGGTGATTTCAGCATTTTGGACGAGCCGGTTCCGTTTGATAACGTGCCGGGCAGCGAGAAGAGTCTGTTTGAGCATCTGACCATATCGTTTGACCATGTGGTCAACAACCTTGGCCCGCACGGACTGCCGCTGATAGGTCGTGCCGACTGGAATGACTGCCTGAACCTGAACTGTTTCTCAAATGATCCCGACGAGAGTTTCCAGACCACCGAGAACAAGACCGAGGGCAGCAAGGCCGAGAGCCTGATGATTGCCGGACTGTTTGTATTCAGCGGCCGTGATTATGTGGAACTTTGCCGTCAGTTGGGTAAGAATGCCGAGGCTGACCGTGCTCAGAAGCATATAGATGCTATGATTGCCGCTGTCGAGAAATACGGCTGGGACGGCAATTGGTTCCTGCGTGCATATGACTACTATGGTCGTAAGGTGGGTTCACACGAGAATGAGGAGGGCCAGATTTTCATTGAGTCCAATGGTTGGTGCACCATGGCGGGCATCGGCCTTAAGGAAGGCCTCTGCGACAAGGCTCTTGACTCTGTCAAGGAGCGCCTTGACTCAGAGCACGGCATTGTACTGAACAACCCCGCGTTCACCAAATACTACATAGAGTACGGTGAGATATCCAGTTATCCCGCAGGCTACAAGGAGAATGCCGGCATATTCTGCCACAACAACCCTTGGGTAATAATTGGTGAGACCGTACGTGGTAACGGAAAGGCTGCCATGGAATACTGGCGCAAGATTTGTCCTGCCTACATCAAGGATCAGACTCTGCATAAGGTTGAGCCCTACGTCTACTCGCAGATGGTAGCGGGCAAGGATGCATTCCGTCCCGGCGAGGGCAAGAACTCCTGGTTAACCGGTACAGCAGCCTGGAACTGGTACACTATTACGCAATTCATTTTGGGAATTAAACCTACTTATAACGGTTTGGTTATAGATCCCTGTATCAGTCCAGATATGAAGGATTTCACAGTCACTAGAAAGTTCCGCGGAGCAACCTACGAGATTGAAGTAAAGAATCCCAACGGTGCCACCCACGGAATCAAATCATTAACCATAGACGGTAAAGAGATCACCGGAAACTTAATCCCCCTCGCCGCAGAAGGCTCCAAGGTGCGCGTAACAGCAATCCTTCGGTGAAAGAATTTGGGGTATCGGTATCAGAAACCATCGACGCCCGTGTCGCTGTGAACGGGAGGGGCCCGTGCTCAAGAAGATGCTCTGGAAGGTGGGAGCTTGCTCACGCCTTCCAGAGCGTCTTATTGGGGATGGGAGGGATAGGCCCGTAGGGCCGTAGTTTCAGATACTGATACCCCAAATTCTCACTGAGGGATTGCTGTTACCTTTCAACAGCGAGCATAAACCCTGAAGCCGCGCAAGGAGGAGCGCAAACCGGAGGATTCTCCTTGCAGACCTTAATAGTCAGTGCCTTAATCGCAGGGAAACTATCAAGTAGCGCCTGAGCTATACGTCCCGCTACGTGTTCAAGTAAAGCAGAGCGAATAAGCATCTGCTGTTTGATAACTTCAGCGACTTGAGCATAGTTAATAGTTCCGCTCAAGTTATCGGATTGTACGGCATCGGTGGCATCGGCCGTGATGCAGACGTCAACCGTGTACCATGCACCCACAATGGCCTCCTGCGGTTCGGCACCATGGTAGGCGTAGAACCGCAGGCTGTCAAGGGTGATTGTCTGTTTTTTTATTTTCATTTTATCCGCAACGTGATGATCCGCAGTTCTTGCAGATGAGGCAGCCCTCCTGATAAACCAGTGACTCGCTTCCGCATACTGAGCATTTCTCGCCCTTTACAGCGGTGCCGTCCTGGACATATTTCTTCAGGGCACGCTCAACACCGTTCTTCCAGTTGTTGATGTTCTCTGAACCCAGGTCAAGTGAGCCGATGAGCTTGATGCACAGGTCAATAGGCATCTGGTAACGGAGAACGCCCGATATCAGCTTGGCGTAGTTCCAATACTCCTTGTCAAACTTCTCGGACAGGCCCTCAATGGTAACCTTGTATCCGCGTTTGTTGGTGAACTGGAAGTCGTAGCGCTTACGGCCCTCCTCA
>JAZMZT010000091.1:0-9052 GCA_045586125.1 Bacteroidaceae bacterium
CCCTGCCACGGGCCATCATTCCAACAAAAAAGAGGCTCAGAATCTCTTGAAAGCAAGCTTTCAGATGATTCTTAGTCTCTTTTTTGTTGGTGAGCCGCTCGGGGTTCGAACCCGAGACCCCATCCTTAAAAGGGATGTGCTCTACCTGCTGAGCTAGCGGATCTACCTCTAATTGCTGTTAAGCGGGTGCAAAATTATGCCTTTTTGCGGATGTGGACAAACTTTTGCCCATTTATTTGACAATCTTGATTGTGCGGCTGCCGGTTTTGAGGAGATAGATGCCCGATGTCAGGTCGTTCAGGTCAAACGGCTCGTCGCAACTGATGTTGGTGTGTGTCTTGACGGGACGGCCGCTCAGGTCATAGATGGTGTAAGTGCCTTCCTGCTCCGTGATTCCATCCTCTCTGTCGGGAACGGTAAACTGCAGTTTCTCTGAATCGGACAGTTTATGGCTTTTGGTTGAGCCGTCAGAATAGGTGGTAACCACGTTACCGTCCTTGAATGCAATCTTGCGGAGGTTGTCCAGTTGGAGATTCTGAGTCAGGCTGTCCGGGGTTGCAGAAGCGGTATCCTGACTGAATGAAGGTACAGTCAGAAAGGCAATTAGAGCAAAAAGGAGCAGCCTTCTCATAAGGTCAGAAATCAAATTTATAACTCAGGCAGACAAATGAACCTGCGGGTTCGTCATCGTCATGTTGGTTCTGCCACATGTACGCCACCTCAAAGTTATGCATTTTCTGGAAACTGAAATCAACACCTGCTGTTAATCTTGACTTTTCAGTCTTGAAGCCGTTGTCTATGCCGTTGAACAACTCATATGATACGAACGGATCAAATTTCCAGTGGGGTATGTCATAATCAAGACCTATTCTGGAACGGAGTTGCCTCTTGTTCTGGGCAGCTTTTCCGGACTCATCGGTACGGATGTAATACTCGCTTCCGGCTATCTTGGTGTAGTTTTTGTCTGTCCAGTTTGTCTGACCGTCATCATGTCTGTATTTATCGACTGAATAGGTGGCACTGTCGGTGCGGGTAAACTGATAGGCCTCACGCACGGATATCTTGAGACGTCCCAACTCCCATCCGGCCTGCAGTGAAGCGGTTATGCGGTGACGGGTGTCAACGTATGAGTTCCTCAGGTTGAAATCGTAATTGTTATTGATGTAGAACTGGGGTTCCAACTTGTTCTCAACGCCATCGGCATCATCCTTATACTTGGTTGACCAGTCCTTGTATACGTTCATGTACCTGTATCCCAAACCGGCCTTGACGGTGAATGTCTTGGCGTCATTGCGGTACAGGCGCTTGTTCAGAGAAAGGCCGATGCTCCAGCGGTCGGTCTTGCTGAAGTTGTCAGTCATATAGTATTTGGCCTCAACTGCCGCGTCCAGACCTTTGGTGATCTTCTTTTCAACCCCTATGCCGCTCCTCAAGCCCCAGTTTGACTGGGCCGATAAGGATACGGAAAGAAAAATCAGACCTGCCGTAAGAAGAAACTTTCTCATTTGATCTTTCCGGTTTTCATTACTGAATCAATGGTTCCGAACTCATCCATGATAGGCTCGTAGTAGATCTTGATGATAGCGGAGTCCTTAAGGAAATCAACGTTGCCCACCTCGATGCGGATGATCTTGAGTCCCAGACGTTTCTCCAGATCGGCCTTGAGTTCATCCTCCTTGCCGTGTGCCACCAGTTTGACATTGTCATACTTGATGAGTTTGGAGGGGACATGTTTCATCCACTTGGTGTTCTCGCAGATGGCCAGTGCTATGATGAAGATCAGGTTGGTGCCCAGCAGTTCAAAATAACTTATGCTGGTGGCCAGTCCGTTGATGGCGGCCACGGCAATGATCACGAACATATAGGTCATCTCGCGGATGGGAACCTGCTCGGTACGGTACTTGATGATGCCGAATATGGCAAACAGACCCAGAGCGAATCCGATCTTGAGTTTTACACCTCCCATAAGGTATATGAGCAGGAATATGCTCACTCCTATGATTGAGAATGTAAAGTAGTAGTCACGTCTCTTAGCCTTGGGATAGTAGAATGCGTGAACGATGATTCCGATGGTGATGACGTTGATGAGCAGACGCATTACCATCTCCCATACGCTTGACCATGCAGGCCAGAACGGGGTTGATCCCAATGATGAGAGGATACCCTGGGCCTCATCGCCGAAAAGTTCCTCTTCTTCGGCTGCTGCGGCAGCAAGCTGGCTGAGTCCGCCCGCCAGCGGGGTTAATAAATTCATAAGCATATTGATGTGATTTTTTCTATTTTTCTGATCCTTTCCTTGAATCTGTTGCGCTTGATATCGGGGGTGGTCAGAGCCATTCCGATGCAGTATTTGCTGAATCCGCACGGAAAGATGCGGAGTGCACGCAGCAGTTCCTGTATGGGTGAGTATGTGTTGCCGTCACGCTTTACCTCAATGACCACCAGATTGTCCATGCTTTGGTACAGACCAGTCTCAACATTATGGAACGTGAGTTGGCGGTCTATGGTAAGACGTTCTGTCTTGGCGTTGTTGACAAGGGTTATCCTTCTGAAACGGTTTGCCACTTTGGGGCTCATCTCGCTGAGAGGTATGGGAAGCATCGCGTGCTCCTCAAGGAACTGGGCGGCACCGTCCTGGACGTACGTATCGGCCCCGGTCAGATGTATGCGTTTTTTCTTGGTTCGGCCGTGGTTGTTCTTGAGCTTTACCTCAAAGAAGTTGTCGCCGGTGTCAACATAGGTGCGGATGCGGACCTTCTGCCTTGTGAGGTGTCCGTTGTGGTGGTTCAGATACATTGTGTTGAACCTGTCATCAAAATACTGGGTGGTGTACTCAGACTGGAGGATGCCGTTTATGGACTGTACCATATACTGGTCACGGGCCAACTCAAGAAGCCTTGACAGTTGTTCCTCATTAGCCAGGTACTTGCTGTCAATCCTGTTCATGAGACGGATGGACGACATCTCATCAAGAGATATAGTGTTGAATCCTTCCAGAATTTTTGCACAATCGGTCAGCATCAGGCCCTTCTCCTTTATAGTGACGCAAATTTACTAATTTAATGTGGTTAATTGAAAGAAAATGGTTTATCTTTGCTTTATCGAAATAAAGTCAAAGTTATGTTAGATGTAAATATTTGTCTCAGCGAAGCTGAGGAGCAGATGGAAATGGCCATCATGCATCTTGAGGATGAGTTCGCCCATATCCGTGCCGGTAAGGCCAATGTCCGCATCCTGGATGATATCCGTGTTGACTCATACGGATCAATGGTTGCACTCAACAATGTTGCCGCACTTTCCACTCCTGATCCCCGTACCATTGCCATACGTCCGTGGGACAAGAATATGATCAAGGTCATTGAGAAGGCTATCATTGACTCTGCAGTAGGTATCATGCCCACCAACAACGGTGAGGTTATCCGTCTGGCCATTCCCCCGCTTACCGAGGAGCGACGTCGTGACCTGGTTAAGCAGAGCGGAAAGGTGAACGAGGAGTCCAAGATATCCATCCGTAACACCCGCCGTAACACTCTGGATACCCTTAAGAAGGCCCAGAAGGACGGACTGCCCGAGGATGCCGAGAAAGATGCCGAGGAGAAACTGCAGAAACTTCACGACAAGTATATCAAGAAGGCCGATGAGCTCTTTGCCGAGAAGGAAAAAGAGATCATGACCGTATAATAGTTTTGATGCGCGGACTGGTTATTCGTAATACCGGCAGCAGTTATCTGGTACGTTCAGATGACGGACATGATCAGGAGTGCCGTATAAAGGGTACATTCCGCATCAAAGGCATAAAAAGTACAAATCCCGTAGCCGTGGGTGACTACGTGGAGTATGCTCCGGCACGTGAGGGCGAGCCGGCATACATAACAAACATAGAGGAACGCAGGAACTACATCATCCGGCGTTCCTCTAATCTTTCCAAGCAGTCACACATTCTGGCCTGCAATCTGGACCAGTGCATGCTGGTGGTTACAATCAACCATCCTGTAACTTCGCCCGTTTTCATCGACAGATTCCTGGCATCGGCCTGGGCCTACAGGGTACCGGTGATACTGGTCTTCAACAAGTCAGATCTGCTGAATGATGAGGATAAGGCCACGCTTCAGGAACTCTTCTCCATTTATCAGGAGATAGGTTACGATTGCATACAGTGTGACGCTCTGCACGGTGACGGAACCGACAGCGTACGTGCCGCGCTTAAAGGTAAGGTGACTCTTATTGCTGGCAACTCAGGTGTGGGCAAGAGCACTCTTGTGAACCGCATCCTGCCTGAACTTAATCAGCGTACCGGTGAGATTTCAGAGAAACATGACACCGGTATGCATACCACCACATTCTCCGAGATGTTCCCGCTGCCCGAGGGCGGATGGATCATTGATACTCCGGGTATCAAGGGGTTCGGCACATTTGATATGGAGCATGAGGAGATCAGCCACTACTTCCCCGAGATTTTCAAGTACTCGGCCGATTGCCGCTATGGCAACTGCATGCATACCACCGAGCCCGACTGCGCCGTAAAACGCGCGGTGGAAACGGGAAAAATCCACATTTCCCGCTACAACAGTTACCTGAGCATGCTTGAGGATGAAGATGAGGGAAAGTACCGCAAGGATCTCTAATTCTTACCTCTTCTTACGGAAGAATTCCTGCACAATTTCTGCGCATTCATCGGCCATTACGCCTGATGTGACCTCTGTTTTGGGATGGAGGGCTTTGGGTGCGTAAAGGGTGTATCCGCGTTTTTCATCACTTGCTCCGTAGACCAGACGCTGCAGTTGTGACCAGCCTATGGCGCCGGCACACATGGTGCAGGGCTCAAGGGTGACATAGAGCGTACATTGGTCCAGGTATTTGCCTCCCAGATATGAGGCGGCGGCAGTGATTGCCTGCATTTCAGCATGGGCGGTGACATCGGTCAGGGTCTCTGTCAGATTGTGGGCCCGGGCTATCACCATGCCCTTGCAAACCACTACGGCACCTACGGGAATCTCTCCCTCAGATGCAGCAGCCTTGGCCTCGTCAAAGGCCATTTTCATGAATCTGATGTCCTGCTCCTGCTGTGTCATCGGCGCATCTCCTGTTCGTTGAACAGGGTGGGATAGTCCTGATCCAGGTTCTTGATTATGAAAGTCATGAGAGTTTCTCTCATCCAACGGCTACGGTTACCGATCCTGTATTTGCGCAGGTAATTTTCTATGGTCTGCTTTTCATCAGCATTGACCAGGAAACTGTAGCGTTCATTCCGTACCGGGTGTTTCTTTTTCTCCATAATGACCTACTGATGACACGAAGGTATTGATTTTAAGTCAATATATAAGTATTTTTGCCGTATAAATTCTGACAAACATGGCAAAGCACAACATTCTGGGGCACGAAGGTGAAGATATCGCTGCCGAGTATCTGAAGCAGCAGGGTTATACCATACAGGACCGTGACTGGCACTGCGGCCACAAGGATCTGGACCTGGTGGTGACAAAAGACAATGTAATAGTGTTCGTCGAGGTAAAGACACGCAGCGGAACCGAGTGGGGTAACCCGCAGGATTTTGTGACTGACCGCAAGATAAGGAGCATAGTACATTCGGCCGATGCATACCTGCGTCTCAATCAGATAAACATGGAGGTCAGGTTTGACATAATATCCGTTGTGTTAGACGACGGTGATTTTAAAGTGGAACATATAGAAGAGGCGTTTTTTCCGCCGATGGAATGATGAGAAAGATAAAGTGGCACAGAAGTGACAGCATAGGTTCAACCAACACCTATCTGCGTGAACTTAACGGCGGTGATCCCGCCTATGATTATGAGGTTGCAGTGGCCGATTTCCAGACGGCCGGCCGCGGACAGAAGGGTAACACCTGGGAGTCTGAACAGGGCAAGAACCTGCTGTTCAGTATCCTGGCACATCCCAAGGGGATAAAGGTGCAGGAGCAGTTCTATATATCTGAAGCTATCGCCCTTGCGGTATCGGACGCGGTCATTGCGGCAGCGGGACCGGAGTATGCCGCCGGTTTCTCGGTCAAATGGTCCAATGACATATATTACAAGGACTGTAAGATGGCCGGCATCCTGATAGAGAATACCCTGCAGGGCAGTTCTATTCTGGACACTGTTGTTGGCGTGGGCCTGGATGTGAACCAGGAGGTGTTTCTGAGTGATGCTCCCAACCCAATATCGCTCAAGAACATTACCGGCCGGGATTATGACCGCGACGTCCTGCTTGACGACATAATTGCCCGTTTCATCGGTTATATGGAACTTGATACCCCCAGTCAGCGAGCCGGCGTGGATGAGCTATACCGCAGCCGTCTGTACCGCCGCCAAGGGTACCATAAGTTCCGTGATGCACAAGGAGAGTTTGATGCTTGTATAGAGGGAATACGTCCCGATGGCTGCCTGATGCTCCTTACCCGCAGCGGTGAGCACCGGATCTATGAATTTAAACAGGTTCAGTTTGTGCAATTGCACGCTTAAAAGTCCTCATCATAATCCAGGAGAGCCCGCCCGTTGATACGGGCTTTGGGGAAGCGCTTACGCAGTGCCTCCTCCTCATCGGGAGTCATGGAGCCCGATATCTCAAGTGAGCGTATATCCTTGTCGTCCATCCAGTCCGGAATGACAACCTTGCCCACAAAACGCAGGGTAAGACTGTTTATTCGGCCCATCTTGCGGATGATATCGGGAACCTTGTTGACCTTGAGCATGAGTCCGTCTGAGAATCCTTCGCCATTGTCCATTGCCTTGAACTCTTCAAGCAGCTCCTCCTCGGTCTTTTCTATGCGTGTAAACCATCCCATCTTGGGAGTCATGGCATAAGTCACGGGATCTACCTCCATACCTACTATTCCGGCCCAGAACTCCATCATCATGGTTTGTTCCACCTGGCCGGTAACATCATTGATTATCATGTACTTATACTCAGTCCTGACCATCTCGGGCAGCATGTTGTGGTCCATATTGACCTCGGCAGGTGTACGCCCGTTCTCATCATACGGCAGGAACTTAAGGAACCAGCCGTCAAACTTGGTGGAGCCGATATCCATTCCGCAACTGAGTCCACGCACATCGCCCGGGCGGTATTTCTTGACAATGCTCTTCCAGAAATCAACATCCGGTTTGCCTTTTGAAGCATTGACAAACTCCTGGAGAATGGGCTCCAGGTCATCAACCCACCAGTCTATACCGTATGCACGCAACTTGCGGGTGCGGTCCAGTATGGACTGCCAGTCATCGGGGGTGCCCTTAAGCGTTATGCTTGGTATGCCGCAGGACATATACATCACAATGTAGTCAAAGTATGACTTCACTGTCTCCATAAGCGCAATCTGTGACACCATGTGCTCAGTTACACCCGTTGTGGAGAACTTCTCTGATATGATATCGGCAATATCGCCCTTGGTATTGTCACGAATCTGTACGTAGAAGCTGTCCACTATGGCCTCCCAATCAGCCTCACCGCTCAACAGGTCCTTACCGCTCTGTACCACAAGGTCTATCTTGCCCTCATGATCCACAAACAGGTTGCGCAGCTCCTCCGGATTATCATTTACATAATGTGCGAATCCCTGGCTGATCAGGAACCAGATTACATCAGGGGTAAGCACCACCGGCCGATGATCGGCAAACGCATCAATCATGCCTTTAAAGAAGGGGTGCTGTCCGTACGAGGCATAGTTCTTATCACCTATGCCCCATGCCACAACCCTCTGGTTCTCACCGCGAATCTCGCTCCTGTCAAGTATAACACTTACAAGCCTACCGCTACTGCGCATAATCCCGCTCAGGCTTTCACCTGTAGGTTCCGGCAGGTCCGGATCAACACGGAACGTTATGCTGCCTTTCTCCTTACTCAAGATATCTTTCTTCTTAGCCTGAACGCCCGATGCAGCCAGAATTCCTGCCGCCAACAATAACCAAAATCTGATAGTTCTCATATCTGTAATCCTTTAATTTTATTTCTCACATACGGCACGGACAAAATATCCATTTGCCCTTTCCCTGGCCGTTATATGTATTTTAGACATCTTTGTTCCCAATAATGAGCTTGAATTCTCTCCAAAGTCAAGCTCAACCTCATCGGTTGTCCCATATTCATATTTCTGGAATTCCAGCACAACACAACCTCGCCACATATATCCTTTTTCGGAGGAACTCTTTTTATCAGATGTCATATAATAGCCTCTATCATATTCATGATCAAGAAAATCTCCAAAAGTGTTTGAATTATAAGGAAGGAATATGGATTTATCCGTGTATCCGGGAACCTTGCTTGTTATACGGTATCCTTTCACTCCGTTAATGGAATCCGGGGTCCATTCACATTTTTCATACAGTTCCTTGTACTCCTCCTTGGTGGGCATGCGCCACTTGCCTCCCCAGTTGGCCCGGGCTGCATCATCCTCGGCGCTCAGCCTGGTCAGGCCGTCCATGTAGGGATCATCATCACTGGTAGTATACTTGGAGTACCACCACATGTCCCGGTCCTTGAAGGCTTTCATATGCTTGTAGTTGTACTTTGAATAATAGGTTTTGGGTGCGGTCTCACCCCAGGCAAAGCAGGCTCCGGCTTCCTGGGGACTGTCGGCTCCCACATTGCAGTCGGCCCACAATACACTTAATCCAAGATCAACCTGGGCATTGTGTCTTAAAGGCTTGACCGGGTCGGGCCCTGCCTTGGGACGGTTTTCTTGCTGCGGGAGTTCCATTACAGGCCTGATATTCTTGCCGTTCCAGCGTCTGTCACCATTATCCAGGGATTGTCCTAAAGTCGATGTCCAGTAATATGCATCTCCACCACTAACAGGATTTGAATCATGATTGTAATCACTTATGTAACCTGCAGCTGGAAGCCAGATGCTACGGTCCTCATACCCGGGAATATTACTGGTAATGACATATCCAAGAAGACGTCGTTCAAAATAGAGCTCAACAGTGTCGTCATGATTGTACTCAATAGTGTCTTGTACATACTTTGCCTCCCAGGTGCATCTGTTCTTGAGTTCCCACAGTTCATCGGCAGTGGGCATACGCCAACCGTTACCCAGAAG
>JAZMZT010000092.1:0-4165 GCA_045586125.1 Bacteroidaceae bacterium
GCTTCTACTCTGTGCCCGATGAGATAAAAATGGGCAAGCAGTACATTGAGGTGGTATTTGACGTGGATGCCTTTGATTACAACGGGCAGCACATGAAGGAACTGAAAGACCAGGTTCAGAAATTCCCCATCTACGGAGTTCTTCCCGGCAACAGTTACATCTGCGGCAAGCAGTACACCTTCCATCTGGGTCTGGACCTGGGAACACTGTACCAACCCATAGAATTCACCGCCAACGTAGGCGAATGGGAGAACAGTTACGCCGTAGACATCAACAGCGTCTGGGGTGAGAACAAGATTTATGAGGATAACGACTACTTCTAAATAAGAGATGCTGACCGCAGCGATTGCATTCATACCTTTTCTGACATGCCTTTTCTGGTTTGTCCTGAACCCTCTTGTCCGTAAACCGGACAGACAGTCCCGGACGCTTGAACTGTTGCTTGCCATAACAGGAACCGTATCAATCGCTCAGGCTGCCATATATTACAGTACCGGGACCACCCTGCTGGTTTTCTTTATGATAAAGCAGTTCTTCACTCCCCTGCTCGTCCCGGCCGCATTGCTCTATGTATCACACCTGAGCCCCGCCATAACATGGAAGCCGTACATTCCCGCCTGGCTGGGAGTACCTATCGCCCTGATATTTGCAGAATCAGTACTGCTGATGCTTTCCGGAACCGATGGTTTTGCAGGCGCCGTCAGCAATACCGCAGGGGCCGATGACAAAGTGGCGTATCTGATCAATCTCTGCTCATTCAGCATATTCTACACCTTTCTGGCACTCCAGACGGCGGTTTGGATCATTCTTACAATAGCCAGACTGATAAAAGGAAAGCATCACATCCAGATGCTCAACTGCACGGTTCTCATTCTGGCAGTGGCAGCGTTGGAAGCATCGGCCATAACAGGCATGACGCAATGGATGGGAACGTTAATAAGCGTAATTACGGCAAGCATCATTTTCATTACCTCATACACGGGCGTATTCAAAAGCAAAGCCGTAATCAGGATGCCTGAAACTGAAAAGCCGCGTGAAATTAAGGAACAGCCCCACGAATCAGGCGCCATAATAGCCGATGCACATCAGAACATGGCCGATGAGGAGAACCTGAGAATAAGATTTGAGGACCTGATAGTTACTGAACAGCTGTTCCTGAAACAGGGCATCAGGATATCGGACATAGCCACCATGCTTGAAACCAACCGTACGTATGTCTCAAGACTGGTGAACAACACTTACAACATGAGTTTCTCTGACTATATGAACACCTTGAGGATAGACTATGCGGAGCAGTATCTGATGCACCACAGGGATGCCAAGCAGTCAGACATAGCCGAGGCGTGCGGATTTCCCAATGCATCGGCTTTCAACAACGTATTCAAGAAAATTACAGGCGTGACCCCAAAGGTATGGCTGGCCACCAGATCATAAAAAGGAATAGCGTATGGATAACAGAAAAGACTATTCAAAATACACAGTACTGATAGTTGATGACATTCCGGTCAACATAATCCTGCTCAAGACCATGCTGGCAAGGACCAATGTCAAGATTCTCACGGCTGTAAACGGCCAGGAGGCACTGGACATAGTACGCCAGCTCAGGCCTCAGGTAGTGCTTCTGGACATACAGATGCCCATATTGAACGGCCTGGAGGTACTCAAGGAGATAAAGGCCGACCCCGACCTCAAGGATACCGCCGTAATAATGGTTTCAGCCTACACCTCATCAGAAGACATAGAACAATCCATGAGCCTTGGCGCATCAGGTTTCATCAAAAAGCCGGTAATAATGGACATTTTGCTTTCAAGTGTCACTGCAGAACTTGATAAAATTTGATTTTTTGCCAAATCTGCTTATATTTGCCATAACAACAAAAAGGACTTACATATGATACCGACCGACATCAAGAACATCGATCTCTCCAAGCATACCGTATTGGCAGTTGATGACATTCCCATGAATCTGCTTCTCATAAGCAAGATCCTGTCACGTCTTAACATAACCATCAGCACCGCCACAAACGGCAGGGAAGCGCTGGAATTCATTGAAAAGAACAAGCCCAGTCTGGTTCTTCTGGACCTTATGATGCCTGAAATAGACGGTTATGAAGTTCTCAAACGCCTCAGGGAGAACCCCGAGACAAAAGACATGAGAGTGGTCATCCTGTCCGCGCTCAACTCAAACGAGGATATAGTCAAAGGCTTCAACATGGGTGCCAATGACTTCATCACAAAGCCTATAATCCTGGAAAAACTGACAAGCTGCGTGGTAACGCAACTCCAACTGGTTGAACTTGCGGGGAAATGATCAGATGTGAATTCCCTTCTCCTTCATCTCTATATCCGCTTTCTTTTTCTCTTCCATGAGCAGCATAAGGAGCCATTCGCTCTGCTCTTTGCTTATGCCCAGATCGCGGCATGCTGACTCGTATCGGTTCAGTACGGCCTCCTGATAACGGTGGTAGGTGACGGATTTCTTTATCTCCTCCTCTATCGTTTCGTGCTCAATGCGGTAACTGTCCTCGTAATACTCCCTGTATGATTTCTCTGTAACCAGTTTCAGGCAATAATAGAACATGGCTCCGGTAAGGATGAACACTCCCAAGACTCCGAAAATGAGCGGAATCTTCTGAATAAGGCACATGAGCGCAAGCACACCGCCCACCAGAAAACACAACACTGCCATAACCAGGTAGTTGTTCTTGACGATAAAACTCTTAATTCCGGTTTTCATATCAGTTCGTTATTTTGCCTGTTCTGTAATATTCTAGTCTTCATCTCATTTTCCAGTTCCTTGGATTCCAGAGCCTTACGGTAGGCATTCCGCGCCTCCAGTTCACGACGGTTGCGGTCACGAAGGTTATCCAGATTCTTCTCAAGAGTCCATTGCGAGAAGAGAATTGCAAGTGTCACCAGCATGAACAGCAGGATAAATCCGAACATGATGGACATCTCCTGCTGTGACTTGAGACGCTGAGCCTCCAGTCTGAGACGGGCATTGTTCAGTTCCGCATCCAGGATTGCCATATCCTCATTCTGCACGGCAATGTAAATGGAGTCCTTGGTTGCCATCAGGCCGTTCAGTTGACGGTAAGCGTTCAGGTAATCATCACCCACCGCATAAATGAGATGCTTCTGGCCGAAACGCTCCTTGTCGCTGGCAAGGGAATCTGATTTGGCAAGAGCCTCCTGCAGCCTTCCACGGGCACGCAGCCAGCATATCTCTATCATCAGCCTTGTGTCACGGTCGGTCTGTGACCGGTACAGCGGGTTGTTTATCAGTTCCTTATACACGGCATCAAATTCATCGGCCTTGCCCTGGGCGTCATACAGATAGACCTTGGTCAGCAGCGTTTTGACCCTGAGCGAAGGATAGAAATCCTGATACTCCTCGGCCATGGAACAGAAATGCTCCACCTCATCATACCTGCCCAGTTTGATATACTCACGCGCTATGAGGTTGTAAATGACAGGCAGTTCCTGTTCCTCCTTGGCCCGCGTACTGAAATCGGCCGCCTGCTTGAAGTTCAAGATGGCAAGTTCCGCATTTGAACGGTATGACTGTATGAGGCCAATGACCCTGTGCGCGTACATCTGACCCAGATTGCTGCCGGTACCGGCGGCAAGCGATGACATGGCACGCGCCTCAAGCATGGCATCCGATATACGTCCCGCCAGGATGAGCATGTTGCAGTAGTCATGCATGGTGAGGAAATAGAATTCCCTCATACGGGTGTTGTAATTAGCCATGGACTTGAGTTCGGCCACAATGGCATCGACCCGTTCTAAGTCGTTACGGATAAACCTGGGCGGCAGATCAAGTGAAAGCGCCAGCATCTTTATCCTGGAGTCACCCTTATGTATTCCAAAACGGTATATGGAATCGGCCAGCAGGATATTGGACTCGTCAAATTGTCTGATCCTGCCGTTGGCATATTTGAGATAGAGTTCATTACCCACACCAAGACGGTTCCTTATCTGGGCCGATGCACAGACGCAGGAAACAATCATGAGTAACAATATCGTAAACCTTCTCATAACAGTGTCAGCATTTGATATAAGCCTTGAAAGATGAATGGAAGCAACTGCCTACTCCGGGTTTGCTTTCCAGCCCTACCTCACCGTCCATCTTTTCAGTAAACATCTTGGCAATGGTCAGGCC
>JAZMZT010000093.1:0-6370 GCA_045586125.1 Bacteroidaceae bacterium
TAAGAAGTTCGAGGAGGGCAAACTCACTCTCGAGGAGGCTTACGAGTACGGCAAGAAGGTTGACGAGCCCAAGCAGACCAGCGGCAAGCAGGAGCTGTACGAGGCTATCGTTGCCATGTACGCTTAATGACACATTAGGGACGGTTCCCTCTGTGTCATTTTGAATGACAAAGGCCGGACAGTTTGAATAGCTGTCCGGCCTTTATTTTTTTTTAAGTTTCACTCACTAAAATGACACAGAAGGAACCGTCCCTATTGTGTCATAGCTCGTAGTAGGAACCGAGGATCTTATCGAACCATTTGGCTGGTAAGATTGCTTTCAGAACGACCGAGGCTTTCTGTACGAGTGTGGCTACGATGTAGCGGTTGCGCGGATGGCGCTTGCGGACGATGCGGCCGATGCGGCGGGCCAGACGGTCGGGCTGGAGGCCGGAGTTCTCATCGTGCTCTATGCTCTGCATGGATTTGGCGTAGCCGGGATAGGCTGCCAGGGCACCGGAATTGTCAACCTTGCCACGCTGGGCGGTGAATCCGGTGCTGAAATCTCCGGGGTTGATTACCGTGACGTTTATGCCGAACTGACGGACCTCAAGGCGCAGGGCCTGACAATAGCCTTCTATTGCGAATTTGCTGGCTGAGTACATTCCCTGATAGGGAAGTCCCATCAGTCCTCCAATTGAACTTATGCAGATGATGTGACCGTGACGCTGCTGACGCATGATAGGTACAACCAGACTGACCAGCCTTACCATACCCATGAAGTTTACATCCATCTGACGCTGGGCATCCTCTATGGATGTGAATTCAAGCGGTCCGCCTATGCCCATTCCGGCATTGCTGATAAGGGTGTCTATGCGACCTTCGGCCTCAATGACCTGGTCTACGGCATTTTTCAGTGAATCCTGGTCGCGGACATCGGCCCGGATGTATGTTACGCCGGGCAGCGGGTCGGAATCCCTGCGGTAGGTGCCATAGACCTTGTGGCCGTCAGCGTTTAACTGACGGGCCATGGCGCGTCCGAATCCTGAGGTGATACCCGTTATGAGTATAACCATATCACTTGCTCAGGGTTACGTTCATGTGAGGATACTCAAAGTGGAATCCCTGCTTGGGCAACTCGGTGAAGAGGGCCTTGTTCAGGTCAAACTTGAGCGGCCAGTAATCAGTTGACTTGACCCATACGCGTGCCAGGAAGGTGACTGTACTGTCATTCATGGCGCTCAGTACTGACATGGGGTCTGCGGCGCCCTTGGTCTTGGAGTCAAGGACACGGTTATCGGCATGTAATATCTTGAGTATGGCCTCGATGCACTTGTCGGCGTCGGTGTCATAAGCCATGTTCAGTTCTATGTCAAGACGGCGTATGGTCTTGGCCGAATAGTTGTCAATATTGCCGTTGGAGAGTGCTCCGTTGGGGATGATGATCTCGCGGTTATCGGGGGTGACCAACTTGGTGTTTACTATCGATACGGCTTTTACGGTACCGCTGAAACCCTGTGCGCTGATGAAATCACCTGCTTTGAAGGGCTTGAATACCAGAATCATAAGGCCGCCGGCAAAGTTTGATACGGTTCCGCTGAGTGCCATACCTATGGCCATACCTCCGGCAGCCAGAAGTGCTGCGAGTGATGTGGTGTTGATGCCTAAGGCGCCTATGGTTACAATTATGAGCAGTACGGTAAGCGTAATGGATACGAGCGACGAGATGAAGGTTGAGAGGGTGGCTTCAGTGTTGCGCTTGGTGAAGAACTTGCCGAGCCATATCTTGACTCTTTTGATGAGCCATGCACCTATTATGTAGATGGCTATTGCGGCCAGGAGTTTAAGGC
This sequence comes from Bacteroidaceae bacterium, assembly GCA_045586125.1. GTDB lineage: Bacteria > Bacteroidota > Bacteroidia > Bacteroidales > Bacteroidaceae > Colenecus. The sequence continues at coordinate 1,830 of JAZMZT010000093.1, forward strand.
CGAAATCAATGGCGCTCTGCAACAGGTCCTTGAGAAGGGTGTTGGGGTCTTCCTTTACTTGTGAGATAAGGTTACTGGTAACCGCTTTGATTGAATCGTTGACATTGATTACCGCTTCGGGATCAACGGTTGTAGCTTGTAGAAAAGTCATAGTCCGGAATATTTAAGTGCCGTAAATATAACGAATATTCCCGATAAATGGCTATTTTTGGCAAGATATGAAGAAGTGCCTTTTTATAATTCCAATAATGCTTCTCCTCGCAGGTTGCGGGGGGAGCGGGATCAGTTTCAGCCTCAAGTCATTAGAGGAGTCCCTGAATGAGAAGTCAGCTGAAGTGGGGATAAACCTGGACAGTATCAACTCAACATACCGCAAGGGCTACAACAAAAGAGAGCGCCTGGCTATGGGCTGGTATGAATTGGGAAAGACATATTCCGTAAGGAACATGGACGCTGAGGCGATAAACGCCCTTCTGAAAGCCCGTGAACTCTTTGCCGATACACTTTCGGCCGATTACCTGTCAATATCGGACATGCTGGGCCACCATTACAATAACCGAGGTCTGTATGATGACGCTCTGAGTACTTTTACAGAAAACCGCAGGCTGTATGAGGCCAACGGTGACAGGTACATGGTGTCAATGACGGACTTTAATATTGGATTGGCCTATTTCGGACAGAAGGAGTATTCCAAGAGTTTTGAAATATTTGAAAAACTGGCCGGTGACAGGTTTCTGGATGCGTCAATGCGCAACTCCTGCTACCTGTACATGGCTTATATTGAGAATGACCTGAACCATATGGACGGTGCCAAACGTGTCCTTGAACTGGCCGACAGGTTCCTGACCGGCTGCAGGGACGAGAGTGAGAAGGCTCCCGGATATGCAATCAAGGGCATAGCTCTCTATTATCTGCATGAGAATGACTCGGCATTTGTATACCTTAAGAGCGCCAACCGTCTGTCAGATGACCTGAACACCAAGATTTTGGCAATGACTGGACTGGAGTGGGTGGCAACCCAGATGAGACAGTATCAGGCAGCCTGGAACGCCGAGATTCTTAATAAGGAATACAGGGAGAAACTCAACGAGAAGACCAACCAGTCCGAGATTACCCAGATACAACTTCAGCACAATGATGAGATGCAGAACCAGAGGTACCGCGCAAGGATATCAAGGGTTATCTGGATCAGCATATCGCTTGTGATTATCCTGATTGCCGCTGTAATCATCTACATCATTCAGCGTGACCGCAGGAGAGAGGCCTATTACCTTAAGAAGTATGACGACCTGGTTCAGAAGCAGATGGAGGAGAAATCAAACTCTGAGGGTAACCGTCTGATGGAGGCGTGTGACGCCTTCCGTACCGGTATCGCGTTCAATCTGGTGAATGATGTGGCCCTGCAGAAGCGCTCTTTCCGTCAGGAGGAGAGGGATGTGGTGGTACATGACATAAACCTGTACTTTGCAGGTCCCATAGCAGTGCTGCGTTCCGAGGCCGGAAAACTGGGCCAGCAGGATATCAACCTTATATTCTGTACGTTGCTTGGATTTGACCAGGAGCTGGTGGCCGATATCATGTGCACCTCACGCTCCAATATGCGCAGCATCAAATCGCGCCTGAAATCAAAGATTTCGGCCGAGTCCTTCTCGCTCTATTTCAAGGAGTGATTTACTTTACCAGTGATATGGCGCCGAATACGCCAAGACTGGCTGCAAGCATGATGGCTGCGGCCAGCAGCAGGCCCGCCAGGATGTAGAGAATGCTTTTCTTGAAGTCCAGGTCAAGCAGGCTGGCTGCCAGTGTGCCTGTCCATGCGCCTGTGCCGGGCAGAGGAATGCCCACAAATAGCAGCAGGGCCATGTAAAGACCCATTCCGGCTTTCTCTTCAAGTTTGCGGCCGCCTTTCTCACCCTTCTCAAGACACCAATGGCAGAATCCACCGATGACTTTTTTGTTTTCTCCCCAAACCAGGAACCTGCGTGCAAACAGGAATATGAACGGTACCGGGAGCATATTGCCTAACAGAGCCACTATGATGGACGGAACAATAGGCAGATCAAAACCTACGGCGTAGGGGATGGCACCGCGCAGTTCGATAAGCGGAACCATAGAGATAAGGAAAACTATCAGATATTGTTTCATAGGTTCTGGGGTAGTATCGTTTGAGCCAGTTTATTCAGGTCCTCGTCATCGGGATCAAGCGCAAGGCCTTCATGCAGGTGTCTCTGGGCCTGTTCGTCGCGTCCTGTGCGGTGGGATGTATCGGCCAGATAGTAATAGAGTTCCACATACATCTCTACAGGTACATCCTCATCAAGCATGAGCATGGCCAGCGTGTCCATGAACTTGTCATACGCCTCTTCATAGCGCTCCATCTCATACAGGCAGCGTGCGCAGTAGTAGAGCAGGGTGTATGATGAGGGGTCATCGTCCAACAGGGCCTTGTAGATGTCCAGGGCACCCTTCCAGTCCTCCATGTTGAAGATGCAGCTGGCTTTCATCATGCGGGCCGATTTGTCATCGGGCTCTATGGCCTCAATGAACTCAAAGCACTCGCGGGCCTTGGCGTAATCATTTTTCTCGTAGTAGATGCGGCCCAACTGGTCCCAATAATAGGTGTCATATGCAAACTCGTCAAGCAGGTGGTTGTACCACTCTATGGCGGTGTCTGCCTGGCCTGTGTCAAAGAACAGGTCGGCCTGCAACTCTATGAAGTTGCGGGAGTCAGGTGACAGCACCAGAGCCATGTCCAGCCATTTCTGGCACAGGTCATAGTTGCGGTTGTCCATGTACTTGACAATGATGTCATTGAGCATTCCGGGGTCGTCATCGCTCAGTTGGACGGCCTGCGTAAAGTAAGCGTCGGCATCATCCGGACGGTCAAAAGCCAACTCAATCTCGCCTTTAAGATAGAGCAGTTCCTGATTGTCGGGGTCCGATATGGACTCGGTCAGCACACGGGCCTCATCTTTGAGGCCGCGGCGCAGCAGGTTGTTGGCCTTTGAGATAAGTATGTCGGAATCTGAAGGATGCAGTCTCAGACCATACTCAATGGCTGTGTCAGACTTGTCCAGATCACCGTTCATGGAGTAATACTCGGCAATATTGGCTATGTCCATGCTGTCAAAATATACGGAACCACCGTCTGCCAGCATGTTCTCATACGAGGTCAGAAGTTCAGTGAACTCCCGACTGTCATAGTATGATGCCGAGTCGTCTTTCATCAGGCTTTGTCCTTAACCTTGCTCCAGGTGTCCTTGAGTGATACGGTGCGGTTGAATATCAGGTGCTCTGGGGTTGAGTCCTTATCGGTGCAGAAATAACCTATGCGCTGGAACTGGAAATGATCCAGAGGTTTGGTATCGGCCAGGAACTGTTCAACATAGCAGTTCTGGCGTATCTCAAGAGAGTCGGGGTTCTTCATCTGCTTGAGTGCATCGATCGGATCCATGCCCTCCTCACGCAGGCGGGCCAGTTCGTCACGCGGGTTCTCAACCTTCCACAGACGGTCATACAGACGTACCTCGGCCTTGACGGCGTGGGCTGCGCTGACCCAGTGGATGGTTCCCTTGCACTTGCGGTTGCAATCGGACTCACCGGTCTTGGTGTTGGGGATATATTCGCAGTAAACCTCCTCTATGGTTCCGTCGGCAGCCTTCTTGCAACCTGTGCAGAGCACGATGTAGGCGCTCTTAAGACGTACCTCACGACCCTGTGACAGGCGGAAATACTTGGCGGGAGCATCCTCCATGAAGTCCTCACGCTCAATCCAGAGTTCGCGGCTGAAGGTTATCTTGTGGCTGCCGGCCTCGGGATCCTCGGGGTTGTTGATGGCCTCCAGTTCCTCGGTCTTACCCTCGGGGTAGTTGGTCACAATCAATTTGACGGGATTGATTACGGCCGATACACGTGTGGCGCGGCGGTTCAAATCCTCGCGGATGGCTGACTCCATCAGGGCCATGTCGTTCAGTGCATCGAATTTGGTGTAGCCGATGCGGTCCACGAACATGCGGATGGACTCAGGGGTATAGCCGCGGCGGCGGTAACCGCAGATGGTCGGCATACGGGGATCATCCCATCCTGATACCATGCCGTTCTGTACCAGAGCCAGCAGGTTACGCTTGCTAAGAAGGGTGTAGTTCAGGTTCAGTTTGTTGAACTCAGTCTGGCGGGGACGGTTGTCATCCAGGTCCTGACCCTTCTTGAGCCAGTCTATGAACAGGTCATAGAGAGGACGGTGAGGTACGAACTCCAGTGTGCAGAGAGAGTGGGTCACACCCTCAAAGTAGTCGCTCTGGCCGTGTGCAAAGTCATACATGGGGTATGCTTTCCACTTGGTTCCGGTGCGGTGATGCGGAGTCTTTACTATGCGGTAAATGATGGGATCGCGGAACAGCATGTTGTTGTGTGCCATGTCAATCTTGGCACGCAGCACCATTGAGCCCTCCTCAAGTTCGCCGCTGTTCATCTTGTAGAACAGGTCCAGGCTCTCCTGTACGGGGCGGTCACGGTAAAGTCGGATCGTAGCCATGTCGTTC
>JAZMZT010000094.1:0-12050 GCA_045586125.1 Bacteroidaceae bacterium
GCCACCTCCTGAACGGCAAAGGGGCTGGTTGTGGTGCGGGCACCTATCCAGAGCATGTCTATGCCGGCCTTGAGTGCGGCTTCTACGTGACGGGCGTTGGCAACCTCGGTGGTTACGGCCATTCCGGTCTCGGACTTGACGGCCTTGAGCCACTCAAGCGCCTTGTCTCCGGCTCCTTCAAAATTGCCCGGACGGGTGCGCGGCTTCCATACTCCTGCACGGAACACCTTTACTCCCTGACCGGCCAGGCTGCGGGCGCACTCCAGTACCTGCTCCTGCGACTCGGCGCTACAGGGACCGGCTATCAGAGTGCTCAGTTCTATCTTTTCAATATCTGTCATCTCTGTGCAAAAACTTTTCCGTCTCTCATCAGAATATGGCCTTCGCCGACCATATAGTGCAGGACATTGTCTATTTTCTTCCTGTCATAGGGCAGGGCGTATACTTTCTGGGGGTCATCGGGATTGGTGTGGAAGGTGTCCAGCACGTCACCCATTATGGCGTCGCGTTCGCCGCGCGTCAGATTCTCCTGCACCTTTTCCTGGCACAGGTCGCAGCACATGCAGGGCTTTTTCTGATGCTCTCCGAAATACTTGAGCAGCATGGCGCTGCGGCATCCGGTCTCACGCGTAACGTATTCCATCATGGCGCCTATACGCTCCTTGAACTCCTCCCGGCGCATGCTGTAAACCTCGGGGTCAAAATGCAGCATGTGGGTGTCTACGCGCTCGCGGGTCCAGGTGATGACCGGGGTACGTCTTTCAGGTACGTATCGGACCACACCCTGGCTCTGCAGGTTCATGAGCGTGGTGTAGAGTTGCTGGCGGTCTATTCCGACGCGGGAGCAGATAAGGTGCTCGTCTATGTAGGCATAGTCGGTGAATACTCCGCTGTAGGTGCGCATTATGGTGTTCATAACCATGTCTGTGGTCTTGTCCTGGTGCATGCGGTACAAATCGTCACGTCCTGCCGTAAAGAGCAGTCGGGCCGAATAGTCCATCTCATCGACATACTCTATGTAACCCATGCGGGTGAGTATGCGCAGGGCACTGTCTGTGGGCAGTACGGGCAGCGCAAAATGCTTACAGAACTCTCCAAGGGAGAATGCAAAGGTGCAGCCGCGGCCGTCGCCTACCGCCATCTCGTAGTAGAATCCCAACTTCTCATAGATGTCACGTATGAACTCCTCCTTGGGGAAGTTGTCACTGATGCGCTTGCTGACGGTGCGTTTGTCACCCGGTGAGTGCAGCAGTACGGCGTATGAGCGCAGTCCGTCACGTCCGGCGCGTCCGGCCTCCTGGAAATAGGCCTCAATTGAACTGGGTATGTCCATGTGGATGACGGTGCGTACATCGGGCTTGTCAATACCCATACCGAAAGCGTTGGTGGCCACTACCACACGGTAACGGTTATCGGTCCAGGCACGCTGGCGCTCGTCCTTGACCACCTGGTCCAGACCGGCGTGGTAGTGTGTGGCGGGTATGCCCTCAGCGTTAAGGAAATCAGCCACCTCCTTTGTGCCGGCGCGGTTGCGCACATAGACTATGCATGAGCCTGGTACCCGGTCCAGTATATGCTTGAGTTCAAGCAGTTTGTTCTCTGTCTTGCGGACCACGTATGAGAGGTTCTCGCGGTAGAAACTCATACGGATCACGTTCTTCTCCTTAAAGCCCAGCTTGTCCTGGATATCGTCAGTGACCTGCGGGGTGGCGGTGGCGGTAAGTGCCAGCACGGGAACACCTGGCAACTCCTTGCGGATATCGGCTATGGTAAGGTATGACGGGCGGAAATCGTAGCCCCACTGGGATATGCAGTGTGACTCGTCGACCGTGAGCATGCAGACCTTGAGGTGACGCAGTTTGGTGCGGAAAAGGTCCGATGAAAGGCGTTCGGGCGATACGTACAGGAACTTGTAACCGCCGAATATGCAGTTCTCCATGACGGCAATGATGTCGTCACGCTTCATTCCGGTGTGTATGGCTGCCGCCTTTATGCCATGGTCACGCAGATTGCGTACCTGGTCCTTCATGAGGGCTATGAGCGGAGTTATGACCAGACATACCCCGTCCATAGCAAGGGCGGGCACCTGGAATGTGATACTCTTGCCGCCGCCGGTAGGCATCAGACCCAGAGTGTCCCGGCCGCTGCCGATACTCTCTATGATCTGCTCCTGTATGCCTCGGAAACTGTCGTATCCCCAGTATTGTTTAAGTATGTCCAGGTAAGCCATATTCGCCTGTCAGGCTTTTTGTTCAAGCGAGTTGGGCTTGATATCCTCTATCTGGAGCAATACGTCGCCCTGCTTGAAGTTGTTTTCCTCGATGGTATAGCAGATATCAAACGATTTCTTGGTCTTGATATAGCTTACGTGTGAACTCTGACCGAACGCGATACCGTTGAGCGGATGGCCGCTCTTGCTGTCTATCAGTTCCAGTTTGATATGCTCATGGCCGCGTCCCACCACCTTGCTGGTGCCGTAGTCATAGACATTGCGGGTGCGGAACACAGGCTTGCTGTTGTCGGGTCCGAACGGCTGGAATTTCTTGAGGTCACGGAAGAACTTGGGTGTGATGTCCTTGAAATCCAGGTCGGCGTCAATATCGATCGATGCCTCAATCTGATCGGGTTCGATATGGGTCGATACGTACTCCTCAAAGCGGCGCTTGAACTCCTCCACATTCTCAACCTTGAGCGAGAGACCGGCGGCATAGGTGTGACCGCCAAAGTTCTCAAGCAAATCCTTGCAACTCTCAATGGCCTTGTATACGTCAAATCCCGATACCGAACGGGCCGATCCGGTTGCCAGGTCACCGGTCTTGGTCAGAACCACTGCCGGCTTGTAGAAGACCTCGGTCAGACGTGATGCCACGATACCTATTACACCGCGTTTCCACTCGGCATTGTACAGGACGATGGCATGACGGTTCTCGCCGTGCTCCAGGTTCTTGACAATGTTGTTGGCCTCCTCGGTCATCTCCTTGTCATCCTTCTTGCGGTCATCGTTCTCCTTGTCAATGTTCTCGGCAAGTTCAAGCGCGCGCCCAAAGTCTTTCTCAACCATAAGGTCAACGGCCTTCTTGCCGCTGCTCATACGGCCGGCTGCATTCAGACGCGGTCCTATCTTGAATACTATGTCGTTTATGGTAAGGGTCTTGTCAGACAGCTTGCATACCTGAATGATGGCTTTCAGTCCGGTGCAGGGGTTGCTGTTGAGCTGTTCCAGACCGTAGTGGGTAAGCACGCGGTTCTCGCCCATGATGGGTACTATGTCCGATGCGGTGCTCACGGCCACCAGGTCAAGGCTGGGCAGCAGTTCGCTGAAAGGTATGCCGTTGTCAAGCGCATAGGCCTGCATCAGTTTGAAACCGACACCGCAGCCCGACAGGTGCTTGAACGGATAATGTGAGTCAAAACGCTTGGCGTTCAGTATGGCTACGGCAGGGGGCAGTTCGTCATCAGGTACGTGATGGTCACATACAATGAAGTCGATGCCCTTCTCCTTGGCATAGGCAATCTCCTGAATGGCCTTGATGCCGCAGTCAAGCACGATAACCAGTTTTACACCGGTCTCATAGGCGTAATTGACACCCTGCTCAGACACTCCGTAACCCTCATTGTAACGGTCGGGAATGTAGTAGTCAAGGTTGTCATAATCCCTTTTGAGGAAGTTGTAAACCAACGCTACGGCTGTAGTGCCGTCAACGTCATAATCACCGTAAACCAGAATGCGCTCGCCGCGCTCTATGGCGCTGTTGATACGTGCTACTGCCTTGTCCATGTCATCCATGAGCCAAGGATCAAGCAGTTCGTTCAGTTGCGGGTTAAAGAATTTCTGTACTTCGGTTTTGTCTTTAATGCCTCTCTCAATCAGAAGGCGGCAGAGTATGGGACTGATCCCGACAGCCTTTGAAAGCTCATTGGCTGCCTCTGTCATCTCCGGGGTGGGGGGCAAATAATTCCATCTGAAGTTCATTATTTATGTAATTTTTTATTTTATCCATGAGTTGAAGTTTTAGGTCCCCTAAAGAGACCGGTTTGTTCCAAAATGCAAAGATATAAAATAAAATAAAAAAAGAGGCGTTGCGTGAACGTCTCTTTTCTAATATGTTCGGAATTATAATCTGCTGTTACTTGATGCCAAGTTTTTTCTTAATATCCTTGGGCAGGGCGTCCTTGTGAACCAGGATGTTGATGGTTTTCAAAGCAACGTAAGCATCGCTGGCATACCAGATACCATTGTTGCCGGCTGTGGTGTTCCATGAGTTCTTTACCATGAAATACTCCTTGCCGTTCTGGTCCTTGGCAATACCGAATATCTGCATGCCGTGGTCATCGGTGGTCTCCCAGTTGTCAAAACCCTCCTGACGCATCTCCTGTGTGATCTCCTTCTCCTGTCCGGGCTCGCGCAGGATCTTGTTCTCCTTGTCCTCATCGGTGGGAATAACACATACTGCGGGTTTTGAGCGCAGGAATCCGGGCTCGGATACATCGGCACCCCATGCAAATGTGTAGCCGTTCTTTATTGCGTTGTGCATTACCTGCATGAACTCGTCAAGCGGCAGGTTGTATGACTGACCCCAGCGCCAGTTATCCTGTATCTCAATGATGAACTGCTCATAGAAAGGATGGTGGGTGAATGAGGTAAGTGATACGTAATCATCCATGTTCAGACCCAGGGACTGGGCGTATGACTGCGGGGTGTATTCCTTGCCGTTGTAAGTAAACTTCTCAGGGCACTCGCCAATGTAAGCGTCGTAGATTCCGGAGAATCCTTTCTGCCATACATCGGTCAGTTTCTTTATGTTGCTCTTGGCCAGAGCGTCTACATATGCCTTGGCTACGGCGGTAAGTTCAGAGTGGTTTATACGGTCGCTCTTGTACATGATACCGGGCATAACCTCCTGGGGAACCATACCGTAGTTTCTCCAGCAGTAAACCACATCATAGAAACTGCCTCCCTGTGCAAACTCAATGTCTCCGTGCAGGCGTACGGCAGCCTTGGCGCGGTCCTCCATGGTCTTGTGAACTACGAACATCTCGGCCAGGTCATGCTCACCCTTACCCAGACGGAGCAACTCCGACTCAAAGAATCCTATTGATGAGAATGACCAGCAGGTACCGGAGTTGGCCTGGTCCTTGACGGGTGTTATTCCAAGTGAATCAACCGTTGTGAACTGGTAACCTTTAGGTGCCTCTTTCTTCTCTGCTTCCTGTGCTGAAACAGTTGCGCCTAAGAGCACCAATGATGCGATAATGAATAATCTTTTCATACTTATTAATGATGGTTTTTGATTTTCGTGACGTCAAATGTATTCTTTTTACCCCATTCGGCAAAGCTTATAGACCGAAAAACGCTATATTCGCGGCATATTTATCCATTGGTATCAATGCTTTACTCCAAATACTCTGACAATAATATCCTGATACAGACCGGAAAATGGGCTCCGGAGGGTGATGGGCACATTACCGAGTCATTTACCGTGCTCACGCTCACAGACGTCATGCTCCCTTTTGAGAAACAACTGGACCTTTTGCTGGCGCAGACGGCCAAGGTGGTGCAGTCCCAGGGTACTCCGGTTCTGATGCGTTTCTTTCTGAGTGATCCTGCCAATCAGGCCTCACTGCTGCGTGAGCGTCTGGTGTTTGACTGTCCTGTATCGGTTATCGGCCAGACTCCTCTTAACGGAACCAAGATATCGGCAATGATATGGTGCCGTCAGTCTGCTGCCATATGCCGTATCAGTGACCGGATGCACAAGGTCACCGAAAGAGGTATTGACGAGTATTGGTTTACAGGCGGAGTATCTGATGCCGACGGCTCTTACAACCAGACGGTAGCCCTTCTGGATGAACTGAGCGGGGAACTTGAATCGCAGGGTCTCTCACTTGAGAACGACTGCATGCGCACCTGGCTCTTTGTCCAGAACATAGATGTCAATTACAAGGGTGTGGTAGAGGGTCGCAATACCGTTTTTGACCGTCACGGACTTACTCCCGATACCCATTTCATAGCCAGCACCGGTATAGAGGGCCGTACAGCCGAGTATAACAACAAAGTCATGCTTGATGCCGTAGCCGTATCGGGTCCAGGCATCCAGGTAAAATATCTGAACGGTGAGAGTCATCTGAACCGTACTTCACAGTATGGTGTAAGGTTTGAACGCGGCACACAGGTGGAGTATCCCGACCGCCGTCATGTGTACATATCCGGCACTGCCAGTATTGACAATAGAGGTAAGATTCTGTATGAAAGAGATATAGTGAACCAGACCGACCGCATGATAGAGAACGTGCAGGTTCTGCTCAATGAAGCCGGATGCGGGTTCCCGCAGGTAGGCGCAATGATTGTTTATCTGCGTGATTCGGCAGACTATGGCGTTGTTAAGAAAATATTTGACACCCGTTTCCCCGATTGCCCCCGGGTAATAGTGCAGGCTCCTGTCTGCCGTCCGGGCTGGTTGGTTGAGATGGAGTGCATAGCCGTATATTAAGGAATGGAGAACAAAGGCTCGTCAGTACTGCTCATTTACACCGGCGGCACCATCGGAATGAAAGAGGACAGCCGCGGTGCCCTGACACCGTTTGACTTTGACGGGCTGATGGAGTTTGTGCCTGAACTTGGTAAATTCACCTGCAGGATTGACCATTATTCGTTCTCGCCTCTGATAGACTCATCGGACGTGGAGCCGTCACTTTGGGTGCGTCTGGCAGAGATCATCCGTGACCGCTATGATGAATATGACGGATTCGTGATCCTGCATGGAACCGATACCATGGCCTATTCGGCATCGGCCCTGAGTTTCATGCTTGAAAACCTTTCCAAACCGGTAATCTTTACCGGAAGTCAGCTTCCTGTGGGGCGTCCCCGCACCGACGGCAAGGAGAACCTTATTTCATCGGTCGAGATTGCGGTTGCCAAGAACCCCGACGGCAGTGCCGTTGTACCTGAAGTCTGCATTTTCTTCAACTCCCAGCTTCTGCGCGGCAACCGCAGCACAAAGGCGGATTCAACGTCGTTCCACGCATTCCGCTCGCCCAATTATCCACCGTTGGCCACTGCCGGAATAGATATCCTTTACAACGACAAGCATATTCTGCGTCCTTCATCGGCCGCATTCCGCATAAACACCTCTCTTGATACACGCGTATCCATACTCAAGGTGCATCCCGGCATCACTCCCCAGGTGGTACGTGACATCCTTCTGGGTTCCGATACCCGCGCCGTCATCATTGAGACATACGGATCGGGTAACGCAATCTCAAAGGACTGGTTCGTGGATATCGTGCGGGAGTCATCGGCCATGGGCAAGGTCCTGCTCAACGTGACCCAATGCCTGGCCGGTACAGTCAATATGGACCTTTATGCTACGGGACGGGCCCTGCGTGATGCAGGTGTGGTGTCGGGCCGGGACCTCACTACCGAGGCCGCTCTGGCCAAGTTGTTCTTCCTGATGGGCTCCACAACAGACAATTCAGAAGTCAAGCGCCGTCTGATGCTCAATCTGCGCGGTGAAATATCCTGAAAAAAAAACGTATAATTTTAAACTAAAATATTTGGTTTAGTTAAAGGATTTGTTTTTCTTTGCCAAAGAACCGATTAATTGAATTATCCTTCTTTGTTGCAATGAAACGTTTTGTATCTGTAACATTGCTCGTATTGCTGTCATTATCTTTTGCTTGCGCAAAGGATGGTGAGGGACAGGAGGTTAATACGACCGCCAGCGTCACGCATGACCTGATGCGTTTTGCGGGCAACATCCATCAGTTCAACAGTATCTTCCCCCAGGAAAAGGTTTATCTTCAATTTGACAACACCTCATACTACACCGGTGAGACCATCTGGTTCAAGGCATTTGTGGTGAATGCCTCAACGCTCCGTAAGGCTCAGAGCCAGGTGCTGTATGTGGATCTTATCTCTCCTACAGGCGTGCTGCTCAAACAGCAGAAACTCAAGGTTGTGGCCGGTCAGGCCGACGGTTCTTTCGTGCTGATGGACGGATCTACATCGCAGGCGCGTGAAAAACGCGGAGTGCTTGATTATCCCAGCGGATTCTATGAGGTCCGGGCCTATACGAATTTTATGCTCAACTTCAGCGAGGAAGCCCTGTTCTCTCGCGTCTTTGCAGTTTATGAGAAACCTCAGGTTAACGGCAACTACTATGCTGAAGCTCCTGTTATAAAGAACCGTCTGTCAGATGGCAGTGAGATGCGTCCAAAAACAGAATCACTGCGCAAAATCAACTGTAACTTCTATCCGGAAGGCGGCCATATCATCATTGGAAAGCAATGCCGCGTGGCCTTTAAGGTAACTGACGGGACAGGATTCGGAATTGATGCCGACGGCCGTCTTAACGGCACAGACATAAAGTTCAGCACCATTCATGACGGAATGGGCTGGTTCACCTTTACGCCTCAGGAAAAACGCAATCAGGTTGAACTTACCATAGACGGCAAGTCACACACATTCTCACTGCCCGCAGCAGAGCAGGAGGGATGCGCCATGATGGTTATGGCCGATGACACTGACAGCATCATACTTAAGATAGACTGCACTCCTCAGTTTGTCGGAACCACGCTCGGTCTGGGCCTGACCTGTCGTGGCGAACTGGTGGGATTTGACACATGCCAGACGGAAGCGGGTTCAGTTGAGAAGGTCATGTCCATGCAAGGCGTCCCCGAGGGCGTATGCAGGGTATATCTTTTTGACAATGACGGCAAGATCTACGCAAGCCGTTCAGTCTATCATCACAGCAGTGTGAAGGCAACTCCATCAATTGATGTCTATACTGACAAGGACAAATACGGACCTTTTGAGAAGGTTTCACTCCACTTCATCCTCAAGGACGGTAACGGAAATCCATTCCGTGACCGCTTCTGCCTGTCGGTACGTGATGTGCGCGGACAGGGAAACATACTGGCCGATGACCTCAGGACATCGATGCTGTTGTCATCGGACCTGAAGGGTTTCATTGAGAATCCCTCATGGTATTTTGATTCTGATGATCCACAGCGCGATACTGCGCTTGACCTGCTGATGCTGGTACAGGGTTGGGAACGCTATGACTGGCAGACCATGACAGGCCAGAAGGAGTTTCGCGAGAAGCATCGCGTTGAGGAGAACCTGACCATGAACGGCTGGATCATGAACTCATCGGGCCGCAAGCCTTTGGAGAATATTGAGGTTCTGGCCTCACTCATGCCCAATGATAAAAGGCTTTCTGAATCCTACTCATATGTGACGGATTCATCGGGCTATTTCGGCTTTGATATAGGACCTGACTTGTATGACAAGGCCAAGTTCTCTATCAGAGCCCAACCCGAAAAAAAACGTATTGTAGGCCCCGATGCACGTATCGTGTTTGACCGTTCCATGTTGCCGTCTATCCGTGCATACATGCCTCAGGAACTGGTATTCAGCGGACTTCAGTCAATTTCAAGGAAACGTGGCAAAACAATGGCTGATTTGGGCGAGTATGAGCAGGAGACCGTAATCAGCGAGGATAAAGGAATAGTCCTGCCCGATGTGGAGATTGAGGAGGACCGTATGTACGTGGACTACTTTACCTTCAAGGCATTTGATGTTGTAAAGGATGTGGAGATAGAACTTGACAAAGGTGATTATTCTACTGATCTGGAGGGATACCTTTCAGATAAGGGTCTAGATGTATTTGTATGGCAAGAGTTTAACCCGGCTACGGGAACGGATACCACAAAAATGACCATAAACGGATTTGATCCTTTCTTTTACGTTCATGATTCCAAACGATACTTGTATACCGGTACATTTGGTGACGATGTAATCTCAAGACTGGCGATTGAATCCATGGATATCAAGAGCATCATAGTGTTTGACCGCCCCATGCTGCTGCCGCAAATCATGGAACAGTGTCCTCTTTATACAAAAAGCCAAAGATACAAGGAGGAGTATCAGGACTTTATAATGGATCCCAATAAATCCAATGAGTTTATAGACAGTTTCTTGATCAGTAAGCGCTTGATTCTGTTGGACATTCAGATTAAAGAACCCCATGAACTCTCTACAAAGGATGAGATACTCAGCATAAACAACCGTGTGACCACAGTTGAAGGATTCTCCCGTCCGTATGAGTTCTATTCACCGGAGTATCCCAACGGACCAATCCCCGGTGATGTGGATTACCGCCGTACCCTGTATTGGAATCCCAATGTCATAACCGATAGCATCGGAAATGCCAAGGTTGAGTTCTACAATAGTTCCATTACAAATCATTTCAATGTTTCGGCAGCCGGTATCACCGCATCCGGCGTACCTTATGTCCTTGACCAAAATTGGTGACTTATTTATGAGAAGATTTCTGTTTTCTGTTTTGTTGCTTTTCCCTGTTGCATTGTACAGTCAGCATACCATTACTGGCGTAGTTTTGGACAGTTTGACACAGGAGCCGTTGCAATCGGCCACGGTCTATGTGAACGGTACTACGCAGGGTACTGCAACTGATCAGGAGGGACGGTTTGAGTTGAAGGACGTAAGGCTTCCGGCTACGGTCGTATTCAGTTTTGTGGGCTACCAGGCTCAGGCGCTTGAACTTAACCGTGATCCCGGAGCGCTGACAGTCAGCCTTAAGACCAACGATGAACTCCCGGAGGTTGTGGTATCAGGTAAGAATGTGCCTGACAAGAATGACCTGGATTATTTCAAGCGTTTTTTCCTGGGTGATGACAAATGGAGTAAGCAGGCCAGGATTCTGAATGAGGATGCTCTGCTTTTTTACAGAACTACAGAATACTACACTCCTTTATCGGAAGATGAAATAATCATGGCAAGGCGAGGTTGGGTCAATGCCAATCAAATAGCAGGGACTTATTTCAAGGCGTGGGCCAGTGAACCGCTGATAATTGACTTGCCATCGCTGGGATATGAGGTTTACGTAGATCTGGTAAGATTTGAAGTAAAGCGGGAAAAGGCTATCACCACACACGATATGCTGGGCTATTTTTACTACAAGCCCTACACGAAAATGAGTCAACGTCAGGCCCGTACAATAGAGGGAAACCGTATGCGTGCGTATTACGGATCAACCCAGCATTTTCTCAGGTCTCTTTCAGAGGACCGGCTGACCGAAAACGGTTACACGCTGTCAATGCTTAAGGAAGTAAAGAAAGGACGTAAAGTCCTGTCGGTGTATATGCCTTTGGATCTGAAGAAACATTTTGTTGACACCGGGGGGCGGACTGTCCAGGTACGTGACCTGAAGGATGAGGATCTCAGAATAAGATACTACTACAGGAATGACGGTTCTCCCTGGGATTTTTCGGCAAAGGGCAAGGGCATCCGACGTTACTCGGAGTCCAATATAATATTCCTGCATGATACCTGTACGTTCTCCAAAACAGGCATCATAACTGACAACAACATACGGTTCAAGGGTGAAATTACCAAGAGAAAGGTGGCATCAAGCCTTCCGGACGACTACATTTCTCCTGCAGATACGGCCCAGCCTGTTGTGACTGATTATGCCAGTGAACTGATGAAGTTTGCCGATAACATCCGCGAGTTCAACGACATGTTCCCCCAGGAGAAGGTCTATCTGGAGTTTGACAACACGGCCTATTTCCAGGGTGAGAACATCTGGTTCAAGGCATTCGTGACGCATGCCAGCACACTGGAGCGTGCTCCGAGCGGCGTGCTTTATGTTGATTTCCTGGCTCCTACCGGAGAACTCATACTTCAGCAGAAACTCAAGATAGAGGCGGGGCAGACTGACGGTGCCATTCCTCTGCTGGATGCCGGAACGTTCCAGACACGTGAAAAGCAGGGTGTCCTGGCTTATCCCAGCGGATTCTACGAGATAAGGGCCTACACCCAGAATATGCTTGATTTCAGTCCCGATGCCATATTCTCACGTGTAATACCGGTCTACACCCAGCCCAAGTATGTGGGAGAGTATGACCGTTCACGTGTGGAAAACAACGAGGGCAATCCCCGTCTGGAGAAGATACGCGGTGAGACAATAGAGCCTAAGCACAAGATAAATGTGTCATTCTACCCTGAGGGTGGTGACCTTGTCAAG
>JAZMZT010000095.1:0-14076 GCA_045586125.1 Bacteroidaceae bacterium
GATAGCTGATCAGTGTGCAGGGAATTCCGTTCTCGTCGCAGAAAGCCTTGAGCTGAGTGCTGTTACCGATCAGACCGTCGCGGCTGCCGCATACCATCCACAAAAGCTTGTTCTCTTTCTTTACCTTCTCAACGTCAGGAATCAACTGAGCGGCACGCTGTGTGTTGGGGGCCGATGAGAAACCGCCAATGTAAGCGAACTTGTCCATGTTGGCAAGACCAAAGTTCAGAGACTGGCCGCCACCCATTGACAAACCGGCGATAGCACGGTGATCCTTGTCAGTATAAACGCTGAAGTTCTTCTCGATATAAGGGATAAGGCTACCGATGAGGTCCTTGTCAAATACGCCGAATGCACCGGCTGAAGCCATACCTCCCTCACGTGAATCATTGGCTGCGGCACGGCCGTTAGGCATAACGATAATCATATCGGCCACCTTGCCGTCGGCATAGAGGTTATCCATGATGATGTTGGGTACACCGCCGTCATTCATCCATTCCCACTCGTCACCACCTATACCGTGGAGCAGATAGAGAACGCTGAACTTCTTCTTGCCGTCATAGCTTGCAGGAAGATATACGTTGGCCTTACGGGTTGTACCTACTGACTCTGACTGATACTCGATGAGTTTTACAGTACCCTTCTTGATGCCTTCACGCTCCTGGTCAAAACCTTCGGGAGCAGCTACATACTCATCAAAATTTACATTGGTCTGCTGCTGACCACCAAATCCACCGAATCCACCGAATCCGCCGCCAAAGCCGCCGAATCCGCCACCCATTGTAAAGTTGGGCTCCTGTGCGCTGACACCTGCTGCAACGAGGGCCAGAGCAACTGTAAATAATACTTTCTTCATCTTATTTAAATAAATAGTAAATAATCAACACTGATAATAGACAGAAAACAAGCGGAAGTTAAACCTTGAGATGCTTGTTGAGGCATATTGTCTTAAAGAAATTGAGCACCTTCTTGCCGATGTAGAACGGCATGAAAATAAATGTGAACATCAATACGGCACGGACTGCCGAGTAGCCCAGTATCTGTCTGTATATTGAAATATTGTATTTTACAAGCGGGAGTTTGTCTCTTGAAACGGAACCTTTCCTGATTCTGTAAACAGCCAACGGCTTCTTGACACCGTATGCCACCCTGCAACGTCTCAGGAGTTCTATGTTCAGGCCCCAGTCCTGACGTTTACGGATTGTGGGCAGCATTGCGTCGCCTACTATCTTGCGGTCAAACATCATGGTGAGGAAACCAATCGAGTTGTCACAGACCTCCCTCCAATAGCGTGTCCTGGCCTTGCATTTAACCATACCGGTCACATTGTCATCTCCGTCACAGATCAGATAACTTGAATATACCACTCCACAATGCTTATCGGCCATAAGGGCAAGCTGTTTCTCAAGTTTGTCAGGCATCCATGTGTCATCGCTGTCCAGGAATGCGATGTACTGTCCCTGGGAATTTGCTATGGAATTATTACGGGCCACGCCGGGACCGCCGTTTTCATTAAGTCTGAACAATTTGATTCTGGGGTCTTTAGCGGCATATGACTCCACTATCTCACAGCCGTTATCCGTCGAACAGTCATCTGTTATGACCATCTCCCAATTGGAATAGGTCTGCGCCATAACAGACTCTATTGTCTTTGCAATAAAGTTACCGGAGTTATATAGAGTGGTTATAATGGAAACCAGGCCGTCAGTCATCAAACACTTGTCTTAACAAAACGGCTATAAAAGTAGTAAAAAAAACAATATCAACCGTTGTACTTTGAAGGAAGCTTCAACTCCTCTCCAAGAGACCTGATATATTCTTTTTTGTAATTGGACTGGATTCCGCCGTGTGAAGAAAATGTCAGTTCTCCAAAAACAAGCCTGTCATCAATCTCGTAATAATCAACCCTGACCTGGGGAAAATCCTCAGACAGACGACGGGCATATTCAATCATCTTCTCATAATTGTGCGGTTTAGGAATATCAAGACCGAACTTCTCCTCACCCTTTCTCATATAAACGCGCTGCCAGTCAATGGTATATGAGACGGCATATTCGTCAGACTGTCTGTCGACGGAACTCTTGCGCAAATCATTCCTTACCAGAAAGAACATGGGTTTCCCGTTAAAACAGAATATCTGGTATTCTGTCATTCTGCCGTCAGAACTCTCCAGATACTTCTCGGCCAGTATTCTGGGTCTGATACTCCGATACTGCCATTCTGTACCCCTGCCATACTGGAATCCCAACCATTTGTCCAAAGTTTTTACCGTTTCAGGTATATCAAGTATAGACTTGTCCTCGACAATGATGTTCATTCTGGACCCATGATTGCATTTGAGTACAAACTTTGACGGAAGTTTGTCAAAGTCAATATCGGCTGCCGAGTCATAGACCCCGTATTGCTCATTCAGGATATCCTGGCACCCCTTATCGGCCAGATACTGTCTTACCGCATACTTATCGGAACATACCGACAGCAACGGGTTACGCCAATACCGTGAGAGCCAGAACATCTTCTCGTTCCAATCTCGGGGATTGTCAAGATTCAGGTATTTACCGGTCCGCAAAAAATATATCAGCCTGTAGCGGGCGTTCTCACCGAACACTTTTGCTACAAGTTCTTCAAAGACATGATATAATTCGTGCAGTTTATTCGTTACCATAAATCCTCAGTTTTGTTTCAAGTCCGCTAAAGAAATCTTCGTTGATATTCAGGCAGTCTCTTTGCGGAATACTCTCACAGGCCATGACCTTCTGATTATATTCAGCCTCATTCAAACCGGCCAGGAACGATTTGATAACCTCCTCGTCCATGGCATTTATCACATAGCCCACGTTCAGCCTTCTTACCTTGTCGCCAAGAAAGACGTTCTCGCTGACAATGATGGGGCATCTGAAATAAATGGCCTCATACAGTTTGTTGGGCTCGGCATACTTGACTCCAAAAGTAGGTGAATATGTACATAACACCATATCAATTCCCGAATAAATGGCTGGAAGTCCGTCAGGATTTGAAAAAGGCCCGTGATAAATCACATTTTCCGACTCCTTTTCCAGTTCACGGATCTTTACAGACCATTTGTCAGTATCTCTGTATATGCCAAAGAGATGAACTTCTATGTTACGGCCGAATTCGGATGCCGCCTTGACAAAATGCCAGATCGTTTCAAACCTTATCACTCCTGCAAAACCTATTCTGATTACATCCTTGTCAATGGTCTTCCTTTCTGCAGTAAAAGCGGGAATGTCCGGACTCACTTTGTTTGGAATAAGTGAGAACTTACCCTGATCAATACATGCAAAATGCTGTGCAAAGCCCTCGGAAGTTATGATAGTCGTTATGGATTTGCGGATGTAACGCCTGTTGAGCGCCGTAAGGATTCCTCTTACAACTCTATTGCCGATTGTAAGTTCAGTCAGGTCGCAGACCTCATAAATATACGGGGCTCTGATATGCAGCGATGCAAAAATGGCTATATCCAGACTGCTGTAGAAACATATCTTTCCCCTGCATTGGGCCGATATGGACCTGATGCTTGAATTCAGTATTCCTATCCTTGAACTGAAACTGCGGTTCTGTATCTCGCCCAGAACGATCGGATTATAGCGTGAAGGCGGCAGTTCACGCCCCTCCCTCTTGAAACCGTAGACGGTAACTTCATAGCCATGGTCCATGAACTCCTCCACACGCTTGCGGTAGTGAGGATCATTCAGGGAACTGAGTATGAATACTATCTCTTTCATCAGGGATGGCTTATTTTATCGTTTCAGACAATACATCCAGGAATCCGTGACCCCATGTCTGATCAGGTTCAACATAATTGCCCTCGCCCCACTCGTTCCACGATTTGAGGAAAATAATACGGTGCTGCTCTTCCTTGTTCTTGACCAGATCAAGGGCATTGAGTATGTGCTTGCGGAAATTCTCAGGTGTTGCGTTAACATACATACCTTCGGCCGATCCCGCTCTGGGAGTGCGGTCCCACTGCGGCAGAATGGTGGGAAAAACGTTTTCCCAGGTATCTTCAGGGGCAAAATAGCCGCTGACAGTCTTTAGATAATCGTATTTCTTACTTACGGGAATGCCGCATTTCTGCAAGGCAATCCGCACGATATTCTTGATTCGGCCCTCCTCAAGCATCTCACCACGGCGCTTTCCGAAAGAGTTGACTGCGTCAAAACCCATGTCAAGTACAGAGTTGTACACATCGGCACTGCTCTTAAGATCAGGTATCGACGCTACACGCTTGCCCTCTTCATTCTTGCGGAAAGCGTATGTTGATGCCGTACCTCCTACAAAATATATGCCGGGCAGACCGTTCTGAAGCGCCAGGTCCTGCCAGAGGGTGATGAACTCTCTTACCTGCGGGAAAGACACTGAATTGTAGATTACGAACATGGGCTTTCCGTCTACCGTGATGTAGCGTTTGTCCCTGAAAGCAGGAAGCAATGACATGAAATGGTTCCGATGATCATCCATGGAGTATTCCATCTGTATCATCATATTGTCCTTCTTGAGAGTGCCCTTACTCGTCCAGGTCTTGTTTGTCCAGTCATGGTTGGCCCAACACAGGCAGAACGGGAAATCAGGCTTTCCGCTTTCAAGCACCTCATTGAACGGACGTTCCAGCAACTGTTTTCCGTTGCCGAACCAGTAATGGTAATAGCAGAAACCCTCTATTCCGGCCTGACGTGCCATTTGAGCCTGCTGCTCACGGGTCTCAGGCAGACGCAGGTCATAGAATCCCAGGTCAGCAGGAATCCTGGGCTGGATATGGCCTCGGAACAACGGTTTTGCCTTGGCTACGTTTGTCCATTCGGTGAATCCGGGTCCCCACCAAAGGTCATTCTCCGGTATAGGATGGAATTGGGGAAGATATAATGCAATTACTCTGGCTTTCATACCGATATGCTGTTACCTTAAAGCATTTACTATTCTTTGACATGCCAGACCGTCGCCGTACGGGTTCCGGGCCTTGGACATACTGTCATAATACTCCTTGTCCTCAATCAGTCTGCTCACCTCATTTACAATAAGGTCATGGTCGGTTCCCACCAGTTTGACCGTTCCGGCAGAGAGTGCCTCGGGCCGCTCTGTGGTGTTACGCATCACAAGAACCGGTTTTCCAAGTCCGGGAGCCTCCTCCTGAATGCCTCCGCTGTCGGTGAGCAACAGATAACTCTTCTCCATCAGATATACGAACTCCAGATACTGAAGAGGCTCTATGAAGAAGAAATTGCCGTACACGGTCAGATCATGGCCGAAAACCTGATGAATGGGCTTTCTGACATTGGGATTCAGATGCATGGGATAGACAAAATCCACATCCGGATACTTTTCACTGAGATCCTTCATTGCCGTAACCATACTTATGAATCCGTCACCGAAGTTCTCCCTGCGGTGTCCTGTGATGAGAACCAGTTTACTGCCTCCGTCAAGTCTCCTGGGATCATAGCCGGCTTTCTGCAGTACATTCACCTGCTCCATGGCAAGAGCCTCATCGGACTTGAGTTTACGCGCCACCATATGGAGGGCATCTATCACGGTGTTACCGGTTACGAATATCCTGCCGTGCGCATTCTCATCCTTGAGATTCTGTTCACTCAGGGCTGTGGGACTGAAATTATAGTCGGCAATACGGCCTGTCACCTGGCGGTTCATCTCCTCGGGCCACGGGCTGAGCATGTTATGTGTCCTGAGTCCGGCCTCCACATGACCTACAGGTATCTGCTGATAGAAAGCGGCCATTGCGGCAGCCATTGATGTGGTGGTATCGCCATGAACCAGGACAATGTCCGGCCTGCATTCCGTGAATACGTCACGCATACCCAGAAGCACGCGGGATGTAACATCGTACAGATCCTGTCCCTGCTTCATGATATTCAGGTCATAATCAGGAGTCACTTCAAAAATTTCCAGCACCTGATCCAGCATCTCCCGGTGTTGACCGGTTACGCATACCACAGTTTCAAAATCCTGCGGATATTTCTGAAACTCCTTGACCAGAGGACACATTTTGATGGCCTCAGGGCGGGTACCGAAAACAAGCATTATCCTCTTCATAGGCTATTTCACAATGATTCTCTTTTTGGGTAACGGCTTGCCTGTATGCCTTACATACTCAATTTGCCGGGGGAACTTCTCCAGTATGATATCATACAACACCAGATATGCGTACAAAGCAAACATACAGAACATTTTCAGATTAGCCGTATCGGCAAATGTGAACAGTGTCATTCCCCCCTGCATACACACGCACATGGTGAAGTACAGCAAAATGGCCTGCTGTATTTTCATCTTACCGTCCTGAACTCTGGTTTTGAACAGTACCCACGCATTGAATATCACAAAAATCAGAAAAGCCAGTACCGGTCCGTAGTCAATCGCAAAATCACCTACGAACGTAGTAAAAATATCATCGTTCACATACAGATTACTGAACGTGTCACGTCTATCCACAAAGTTATCGGATGCGTTTGAACTGATTACGCGCTTTACCAGATTCAGCGTACGGTCACCGTATCGGATGCCGTTGTCATCCAAAGCATAGTTGTTGAAGTAGATGTTTCCCTGTCCTATATACCAGTTCACATAGTCAGTTACTGTCGACTGACGGTACTGTGAGAATCGGCTCACGGTAATGGCAATTACCGGCACCATAGTCAAGGCTAAGGCAACGATGCCCACGTAACGCATTACTTTCCTCAGAATGTCCGAGAAGAACTGCTTAAAGAAGAAATAGGCCAGTATCACCGTCAGTACGGTATAGATCACAAGACTTCTCTGACCGGCCATGATGGGCAGCAGTACAGCCACGACAATTGCGAATCCAAGTCCGCCCACAAGCCATACATTCTTTCTTTTCAGGGTCATGAAATAGAAGAACAGGAATATGGCAATCTCGGACAGTGCATTGAATATGATGGCGGGGATATTGGCTATCCCGCTTCCCGAATCGGCGGCATTCTGAAGCTGTTCCTCATACGCATCCTTTCCGGCATCGGTATCAGTGATCAGTTTAACCAGACCGTCTCCCAGATTCGCTATGATATTAGGGAAAAGCAGCAGAGCCGACAGTATGATGATTACAGAGAGCACATGCAGGATAAAGGAACTGGGAGCCTCTATCTGACTGGCGGGATTGTTATGGAATCTGATTGCAGGCGACAATGCAATTATCAGCATGACAAACAGATAGATGAACGGAAACACCGTCAGGTGATGATAGTCATAGTAGTCCCATAAGGTGATGGGATTGTTCAGTGTCAGTATAGAGAAGAAAGCATAACAGAAATAGGAGCCGATAATGACGCTGCCGCCATCCAGATTCCGGTATTTCCTGTGATAGAGGATGAATGTCACCACCCACAGCAGAAAATACAACACAATCAGTATGTTATCGGCCAATGTAGGTTTCATCTCTTGGGTTTCAGGATTTTTGAAATCAGCTTATTCACATATGCCTTCTCTGCTGCAGTCAGTCCACCCAGGTAGACGAATGCAGAGAGTATCAGAAGCGGAATGGCCAGCACTGCCACAAAACGTACGGCCGCTGATCCTATCACCCGGTGAAGCAGGAATGCTGATGCAAAAGAAACCAGTGTGAACAGGATATACGGAACCAGGAACTTGAGCAGGTAATCAGAGATTGAGAAATACCTGTAGTTTCTCTTGAGACAGTAAAGACGCGTCATATGGGCGACTACGCAGACCGATATCATTGAAATCAGAACGGTATATGCGGGCATTCCCATACGGAACAGAACCCATGATACAGGAAGACACATGAGCATTACGGTTTCTGCCAGAAGATGATACATCCGGATATTGCCTGAGGCCTGCATAATGATTGTTATAGGGTTCTGCATGGCAATCACCGCAACATATCCTATCATCAGACGGGCAAAGAGTATCTTTTCAGGGGTGGTCTCCACAAGCCATACATCCATTATCAGGGGCATCTCCACAATAAGGGGGATTCCCACTATTGATACAATAAAGAAGAGCGTCTTGTTGCTGAAAGAGAAGAGCAGGTTCAGTCCGTCATAGTCCTGAACCGCATATGAACGGATCATTGCCGGCCTGATGGCCAGAACAACGCTGTTGCACAACTGGACAAAGGCGTTCTGTATCTGAACGGCAACGGCAAATGCAGCATTGATAAAGGGTTTGAAGAATCGGTTCAACAGCAGCGTGTTGCCCTGTATCAGGACAACGCCTGCAGCCGTTCCGTAGAATGTCCAACCCGAGAAGGTAAGCAGTTCCCTGTAGAGGGTACGGTCCTTCTGTATGTGATATCGGCATTCACTGTATCTGTGGCTCGCCACCAGTGCATATGAAAGGAATGTCAGGAATACCACAACAAACATACCGCCGCCGTAAAATATCATCCTGTCAATGCCTCCGCATCCTATCAGGATAATTACAACCAGTTTCAAAAGACACTCCGCAGTAGTTATTATGGTGTAAATACCCATGTCTTCATGAGCCATCACGGCAGCCATATAGGGAATCTGCAAAAGCATGCAGACCATTGAAAAGACAGCAAACTGGTATACCCATCGGGCTGCCTCCATCCTTTCGGCGTCAACCTTCAGACCGTTCCCTAAATACCACAAACCTACGGTCTCAAGCAGAAGGATAATGGCCAGTGCAAGGACCACATTCAGGTTCAGGCTCTTGGAGAATATCTCATTGAGACGGGAATCGTTTTTGCGGCCCGATTCATATGAGTAGAAACGCTGTGTTGATAATGAGAGGACAGTGCAGACAGACATAAACATTGTGACGATACCCGCGACCGCATTATACAGGCCGTAGTCATCGTCACCCAGGGCTTTTATAAGAATTCTCAGCGCATAAAGGTTTATTATGGTAATGACCAGCATCCGGCCCCATAATAAAATAGTGTTGTTTGCTATTTTAGCAGCTGAGCTTGCCATTATTCTTCAGCCAGTATCTTTTTGACAGCGATCAGTGTGCTTATTACGAAAGCCAGCAGTGTCATGCAGAACACGAATATCATCCTCTTGGGAGTGGATGCCTTGACGGGAACCGATGCGTTCTGCAGCATGGTGAACGCGGGGGTCTTCTCCTGTATTCTGGCCTTGGCTGTCTGAATCTGTGCATTCAGTGCAGTCAGTGTGTTGTAATTGGCGTTCATCTCACTCTCCAGTTCATCCCTCTTGGAGATATCGGCCTGAAGTACCATTCCCTTATGCGAGTCGCAATAGTCACTGTACTCCTTTGCGGAACGTCTGTAATCCAACTTGGCCTCCTCCAACAGTTCTGAGTAGTATTCAAAATCCTTGCGGGCCTTACTGGTCCTGTACTGTGTGATGAAGGCCTGCAGACGGGCGCATGCCGAATCGGCCATGGTTGCACAGATCAGCGGATCCTGGTCCGTCACGTTGATAGTGATGACGTTGGTCTTCTTGTCAACCGTGCACTTGATGTTCTCTTTGACCTTCTTGACAATCATGAACTCCTTGTATGTCAGCATGAAGGGATCTATGCCCTCTTTATTGGCGCGGGCCAGATCAGTCTTGCGTGGTTTGGGCTTGGCCAGCCCCTTCACCTTATTGAACACCGCTGACCATGGGGCCGATTTCTGATGATGCATCAGATACTCCAGATATGTAGTGTCTATGCTTCCGTCAAGGGTCTCCACTCTTGTCTTAAGGAGTCCTACCACGAAATCGTTTGAGTTGAAAAGGTCCGGATAGAGCAAGGGATATATGGCGTCCGATGATCTCATGGCGCCGAAATCAAAACCGAACGATGATGCAATATCGCTCAATGTGCTTCCGCTGGAACTGTCATCCTCGGGGGCAAGCATCACCTGGCTGTTGTATCCTCTGGGGACACAGACTATCAGAATTGATGATATGACTGCAGTCGCAACGCAGGCGATGATAATCATCATCTTCTTTTGGAACAGTTTTCTGACCAGTTTTTGCAGGTCAATCACTGTGACTCTGATCTTCTCTATGTTATTGTTGTCTGCTTCCATGATGATCTGTTTTTTATTTCAAAAGGCTCATGAGAGCAAGTACAACCGTTGCCAATGATGCAGATGTTGAACCTAAGCTGAGAATCTCAGTCGTTGAGAGTCCTTCACGATCGGCACGTGCGGGAACCACAATCTCGCAACCGGGCTGTACCAGTTTGCTGGAACGTTTCTTGGCCTTGGCCACTGATCCGTTCATGTAAACCACGTATGCCTTGCTCTTTTTGGCTCGCTGTGAATAACCGCCGGCCTTCTCTATATAGTACTTCAGGCTCTTACCCTTTACATAAGGTGTGGTGTTTGAGAACATCACCTCACCGTTAATCTTTACGGTGTTGGTGAATACCGGAACGATGATACGGTCACCGTCACGCAGAACGATATCGGCGGCTCCTCCCGGCTTTTCGACAGCCTCCTTAAGATTGATACCTACGTTAAAGGTTGTCATATTAATGAGTTTGTCAACAGCCTTGGCAAGTGCTATGGAGTCATTACCGGCCAGAATCTCGGCTATGTCATGCATACGTGACCTCTCATCGTCAGTCATCTTACGTTCCAGACGCGCACCCTCGGGATAGGCCTCTGAACTGAACTGTCCCACTCTCTCCATGATGTCGCTCAGGCGCTCGTTGTTGGTTGCAAGTGAGTAATAACCGGGGAATGTAACCTCACCCTCCACGATTACACGGCGGTTAACCGAGTAACCCGGGCTGCGACGTATGTAAACCTCATCATAAGGCTCCAGACGGAAGTCATTGTCCTTGATTGAAAGGTCCTCGTTGATGCTGAATGAGAATGTCTCGGCAATTGACTGGCTCTTCTCTGTTGCCTCCTTGTCACGGTTACGGCGTACCACGTCAACCTTGGTCAGTGACGCATCTTCCTTAAGACCGCCGGCCTGCAGGATCAGATCCTCAATGCTTGTATTGTCGGCATAACGGTAGTCACCGGGGAACAGGACCTCACCGTATACGCTGAATGTCTTTACCTCACCTACGTCAAACAGACTGGGAACAAACAGTACGTCGTTGTTGCGCAATGCCTCATCCTGTGCAGATCCATCCATCAGGCCCTTTATGTCAACGGCCAGGTTGGTAAGGGTCTTGTCCGGATTTGTACGGCTCAACAGAGCTCTTGAGGGGAATGCATCCTCCTTGAGTCCGCCGGCAGCCTCAATAAGCCCCTTTACTGTGGTGATGTCACCGTCAATCTGGAACTGGCCCGGACGGTATACGGCACCACGTATCTCGGCCATGTTACCGAATGAAACCTGTATTGAGTCAACATAGATGGAATCACCGTCCATCAGTTTGAAACCTGACTGCTGCTCCTTGGCAACGGTGAATATCTGGCGCTGGAATTCGCCCATGCGGACTACCCTGACGTCCTTCTTGTATGCATTTGACTGCAAGCCGCCTGCATAATCAATAAGGTCTGCCAGAGACTCATCGGGGGTCATCTCATACAGCATGGGGCGGCGTACGCTACCGTCAATGTTAACCAGAAGCGTATGGGGAGATACTATGATAACGTCATTGTCATTGAGACGTATGTCATCCTGCACCTTTCCGTTACGGATGTAGTCATACATGTCTATCTTGGCCACCTCTTCATTATCATGGTAGAGTTTTATCTCTCTGAGTGAACCAAGGTCATTCACGCCGCCGGCCATGTAGATGGCATTGAATACGGTTGCGAATGATGACACCTGATATGTTCCGGGATTCTCAACGTCACCCATCACATTGACCAGTACCGAACGATTCTGGCCCAGTGAAACCTTGATGCTTGAGTTTGAGTTGTCTCCGTCAAGTCCCGAATAGATCTGACTGAACACCTTTTTGATGTAGGCATCGGCCTCCTGTATTGTCTTTCCATTCAGATAAACGGGGCCCAGGTCCTCTACGATGATGTTTCCGTCAGGTGAAATGACCTCGCGTATGGAGTTCTGTGATGCGCCCCAGATGTCTATGATGACCTCATCACCGGGACCCAGACGGTAATTCTGGGGAGTAGCCAGATTGGCACTGGGTTCAAATGTCAGATTGCGGCTCTTGAATATCTCATGTCCGTATATCTCCTTCTTCTTGGGCAGCAGGGACTGCTTGAGCAGATATATTGAATCCGCAAAAAGGAACATGGACTCACTGAGCATGTCCTGGAGCCTTTCCTTTTCAAGGGTTCTGCTGTCTTTAATCTGGGTTCCGCCCATCAGAGACTGGTCTGCGGGACTCACCATATTAAAAGACTCCCCCTTTCCCGTTCTTGAACGGGTTGTTGAGGAGCCCTGCTCTGAAATGGTGTTTCCCATTATGCCCGAGGATGCCTGTTTCTCATATTTATCACGCATCCGCTGCAGCTGTTGGACTGTAACACCCTTCTTGTTCAGATTATATACTATCTGTTCCTGTGAAACTCCCTTGGCCTGCTGTTCCTGCACATACTGTATGATTTTATCCTCAGTCATCTGCGCAAATGCAGACATACCGGTGAACAGGAACAATGACAAAACAAGATACTTTCTCATAAAAATATGGTAGTAACTAAATGAAAATCAAAATTTCTTACCGCTGAACACTGAGAAGAAGGTCTTGGCTATGATTCCCAGGTCTGTAAAGATGTTGCGGTTGTCAAGATAGTCCAGATCATACTCAAGACGCTTGAGCATCTTGTCCATAGTGTCTGTGTAACCGTTGAATATGGTAGCGTAAGATGTGACTCCCGGACGCATCAGATAGATGTAGTGGTAGTCATCGGTCTCACGGTTTATCTGGTCAATGAAATACTGGCGCTCGGGACGGGGACCTACAAATGACATGTCACCCTTCAGGACATTCCAAAGCTGCGGAAGTTCATCCAGGTGATGTGCACGCAGAAAACCGCCAAAAGGGGTCAGGTACTTGTTGCGCTCGTTCTCAAGACGGGGAATTCCGTCTGACTCGGCATCGGTACGCATTGTGCGGAACTTGTAGATCATGAAGGGCTTGCCCTTGTAACCTACTCTCTCCTGCTTGAAGAATACGGGACCCTTGTCGTAGAACAGGATTGCGGAGAACACCAATATCAGCGGTGAGAAGAGTATCAGGCCGATAATTGAGAAAACGATATCAAAGATCCTTTTCAGTCCAAGCTGAAATGATCCCATTGCATCCGCATGCTCCATGCGGTACATGCTGCCGTATCCTTGAAGTTTATAGTTCAACATTATAATTTTCTGTTTATAATATAACGCGCACAAAAAGCAATAATTGTGTAGCGGCGCCGAAAAATGTCAATATTCCATTCCTAAGCATTCAGAATGATGACTACTTTTGCACTCACAAGCTCTTTGTGTGCATTTTTCAATTGTTGGGAAAAGCCGCGCAAAGATAATTAATTTAACTGATATACTTAATATTCACATATGAAAGCATACGTATTTCCCGGACAGGGTGCCCAGTTCTCGGGCATGGGTAAAGACCTGTATGACCAGTTTGACTGGGCAAAAGAGTTGTTTGCAGAAGCCGATTCAATCCTCGGATTCAAGATTTCAGACATCATGTTCAACGGCTCGGATGAAGATCTGCGCCGCACAGATATAACACAGCCCGCAGTGTTCATCCATTCAGTTGCAGTAGCCAAGTCACACGGCGCTGATTTCAAGCCTGATATGGTTGCAGGACACTCTCTGGGTGAGTTCTCAGCACTTGTAGCCTGCGGCGCACTCTCATTTGAGAGCGGTCTGAAACTGGTTTCACAGCGTGCCAAGGCCATGCAGAAATGCTGCGAAAAGGTACCCGGCACAATGGCTGCCATCATCGGTCTGGCCGATGACAAGATCGAGGCCATCTGCGCTGACCTGAACGCCAAGGGCATGGTGGTTGTTCCCGCCAATTACAACAGCCCCGGCCAGGTGGTTATCTCAGGTTCAAAAGAGGCCATCGCCGCTGCATGCCCCCTCATGACCGAGGCCGGCGCAAAGCGTGCCCTGCCCCTGGTTGTAGGCGGTGCTTTCCACTCACCCCTTATGACTCCCGCCAAGGATGAACTTGCACAGGCCATCAGCAACACACAGTTCAACAATC
>JAZMZT010000096.1:0-3267 GCA_045586125.1 Bacteroidaceae bacterium
AGGCTGCCGAGACCGCAGGCATACGCGCACTGGTAAGCCCCTGCCCCATGGATTTCAGGATGGATCATTTTGAGAATGACTGGAAGCAGGTTCAGAAACGCTTCTCGTCAAGCTGTCTGGTTTCAATGTGGATGGGCCCTCACGCCATCTATACCCTGTCAGGTGAACACCTGCAGCGCTCAATCAGCCTGTCCAAGGAACTTGGTGTAGGAAGCCACGTTCATCTGTCTGAGACTCAGACTGAGCAGAATAACAGCATGGCTCAGTACGGAATGAGTCCTACCGAGTATTTTGAGAAAGAGGGCCTGTTCACCACCAAAACTCTTGCAGCACACTGTGTGGTGATGTCTGACCACGACATAGAGATTCTGGCCAAAAACGGAGTATCCGTAGCACACAATCCGCAGAGCAACATGAAACTAGCATCGGGCATTGCCCCCGTAAAGAAGATGCTTGATGCCGGCGTGAACGTATCCATAGGTACTGACGGTGCCTCTTCAAACAACGACCTTGATATGTGGGATGAGATGCGTACCGCATCACTGCTGCAGAAAGTAAGCACGCTTGATCCCTGCGCCATACCGGCATACACTGCACTGCAGATGGCAACGGTAAACGGCGCCAAGGCCATCGGCCGTGAAGGAGAACTGGGCGTTATTGCCGAGGGCGCATTGGCCGATATCCTGCTTGTTGACCTTGATAAAGCTCATCTGTATCCTCATACCAACCTGATTTCAGAACTGGTTTACAGCGCGCATGCATCGGATGTGGATACAGTCATTGTGAATGGCAACATTGTCGTTGAGAACCGCAAATGCCTAACAATGAACGCCCAAGAGGTCTGCGCCACAGCCCAAAAGCACATTGACGCCCTGCTAAACAAATAAAAAGTACCAGAGAGAACAAAAAAAAGTCGAAATTGTTTTTGAAGGTATCTCTAAAACCACTACCTTTGCACCGCTTTGATGGAGATGCGGCAATTGGCGACAAGCCGAGAGTAGAGAAAAGTTCTTTTCTATACCGAGGCGCGAAAGCCAATCGCGCATTTGCGAAGCAAATGCGGCAATAGCTCAGTTGGTAGAGCACGACCTTGCCAAGGTCGGGGTCGCGAGTTCGAGTCTCGTTTGCCGCTCAAAAGTAGATCTTTGATTTATTTAGAAATGCCCAGGTGGCGGAATTGGTAGACGCGCACGTTTCAGGTGCGTGTGCCGCGAGGTGTGCAGGTTCGAGTCCTGTTCTGGGCACTTCTCTGGAGAGATGGCGGAATTGGTAGACGCGCTACTTTGAGGGGGTAGTGACAATTATGTCGTGTGAGTTCGAGTCTCATTCTCTTCACAAATCAATCCATTTCTGCGGCAATAGCTCAGTTGGTAGAGCACGACCTTGCCAAGGTCGGGGTCGCGAGTTCGAGTCTCGTTTGCCGCTCAAAAAAAATGAATTACTAAGCAGCTTGTCTTTCTAAGAACAGGTTGCTTTTTTTGTTGAATAAGGAATGAAAAGAACTGTAACATTCTTACTGTCAGTATTGTCAGTACTTTGTTTGCAAGCCCAAAACAAGCACACAATCAGTGGCTACATCACAGATAAGGCTAGCAAGGAAACACTGATTGGTGCCACAATCCTGGACCTCAAGAGCGGCCGCGGAACAACGACCAACGAGTACGGATTCTACTCAATCACCCTACCCGACGGCCCCATAGAGATGCGAACCGGCTATGTAGGATATAAGCCCGTGGTCATCCCGTTCACCCTTTACAAAGATACCGTTATCAATATAGGCGTTCCAACCGTCGATGCCCTGAATGAGGTCACCATCTACGGCAACCGTGAGATTCTGGGCGTACGCGGTTCGCAGATGAGCGCAGTGGACATACCCATTGAGCAGATCAAAGCCGTTCCCGCCATGTTCGGTGAAACCGATGTACTCAAGGCACTCCAGTTGCTGCCCGGCGTTCAGGCCGGAACCGAGGCAACCGCAGGACTCTATGTGCGCGGAGGTAACCCCGATGAGAACCTTCTGCTGCTGGACGGCGTACCCGTATATAACGTGAACCATATGTTCGGTATGTTCTCGGTTTTCAACCCCGATGCCATCAAGAACGTAACCCTGTACAAGGGCAGTTTCCCGGCCCACTATTACGGCCGCCTGTCATCGGTCGTGGATATCCGCATGAAGGACGGCGACATGGAGAAATATCACGGCAACGTATCCCTGGGACTCATTTCATCCAAGATCAATCTGGAGGGCCCTATTATAAAAGGTAAGACATCATTCAACATATCGGCCCGTCGCACATACTCTGACATCCTGCTGAATTCGGCCATATGGCTCAACAAGCAATTTGATTTTGCCGGCTACGACGAGGACTACAGCATGGGTTACTACTTCTATGACCTGAATGTAAAACTGAACCATAAGTTCAGTGACCGCGACCGTCTGTATGTAAGCTGGTACAGCGGTGATGATGACATATTCTTCAATTACAAGAGTTCAGGAGGTGCATACAAATCAAAGACTAAACTTGACTGGCGCTGGGGAAACACCGTTTCGGCCATACGCTGGAACCATGTTATTAGTCCCAAGCTCTTTATGGACCTGAGCGCCAACTACACCCAATACCGCCACAGGATGGGAATCACCATGAAGGATAAGGACAAGGTCAACAAAACTGAGGGCAATTCTTCAATCAGAATGAGATCGGGTATATACGACGCCTCTTTCCGTAGTGATTTCCACTGGTCACCATCGGCCAAGCAGGAGATCAGATTCGGCGGCAGTTACACTCACCACAAGTTTACTCCCGATGTCATGAGCCTGAGCATAAACAGCACACAGACCATGGACAACGACTCCGTAAAGACCGACAACTTTAAACAGTCATTCGGTTCAAAGGACATAATAGCTCATGAATTCCAGCTTTATGCCGAGGATGACATTGAACTTACCAATATAATAAGGTTCAATGTGGGAGCCGGATACGCAGGATTCAGCGTCAACAATCGCTATTATAACTCTTTGGAACCCAGACTGAGTGCCCGATTCCTCATTACCGATGACCTGTCACTCAAGACCGGCTATGCGTATATGACACAGTATGTGCACCTGCTCTCCAACAACGTGATCAGCCTGCCCACAGACCTTTGGGTGCCTGTGACCGACAAGATTGAGCCGGAGCATTCGCACCAGTGGGTACTGGGAGCCGCATACAGCATCGAGGGACTGGCCGATTTCACCCTTGAGAGTTATTACAAGCACATGAACAACCT
>JAZMZT010000097.1:0-6617 GCA_045586125.1 Bacteroidaceae bacterium
CCTTCGCGGCACTGACATACCCGTTCTTGTAAAGAACCCCATCAACGCCGAACTGGAACTCTGGATTGGCGCGTTTGAGCGTCTGGCAGGTGCAGGCATCAAGCGTCTGGCTGCCATTCACCGCGGATTCAGTTCATACTACGAGAGGATTTACCGATACTCACCCGAGTGGCAGATTCCCATAGAACTGCGCCGCCGTATTCCCGGCATTCAGGTAATATGCGACCCCAGCCACATGGCAGGACGCAGCGACCTGGTACCGCTTCTGGCCCAGATGGCGCTCGACATGAAAGCCGACGGCCTGTTCATCGAAGTTCATCCCGACCCGGCCCACGCTCTAAGTGACCAGAAGCAGCAACTCACGCCCCAGCAGTTCAAAGAGATGACCTCAAAGCTGGTTTATCACCGTGAGACCAAGCCTGCCGACCAGAAACAGATGCAGCCGTTGCGCAACCGGCTGGATGACATAGACCTGCAACTCATACAGGACCTTGCAGACCGTTTCCGTGTAACCGAGCGCATCGGCGAATACAAAAAAGACCATAACCTTGCCATACTCCAGTCTGACCGCTATAAGGCCATATCGGACACACTGACCGGAAAGGGAAAGGAACTGGGTCTGGACGAGGATTTCATACGTCTGCTCTTTGAGACCATACATGCCGAGAGCATACGCTGCCAGATTAACAAAAAGAACACAATATGAAAAAGAGTTTTTTGATTCTCATGTCAGCCATCGTGCTGACACTATCAGCTTGTCAGAAAGAGCCCATTCGCGTAGCATGCGTAGGTGACAGCATCACATACGGCCATGGTATCAAGGACCGTGAGAACGACACCTACCCCGGCCTGCTTAAATACATGCTGGGTGACAAGTATGATGTCCGCAACTTCGGTGTGAGCGGTACCACCACTATGATGAATACCGATATGCCCTACATGAACGAGCAGGCCTACAAGGATGCGCTTGCCTTCAACCCGCAGATTGTGACCATCAAACTGGGCACCAATGACAGCAAGCCTTACAACTGGAAGGAGCAGGAACATTTCAAGAAGGACCTGAAAACCCTTATCGAATCATTCCGTTCACTGCCCGCCAAGCCCCAGATCTGGCTCTGCCTGCCTGTTCCCGCTTACGGACATGCATGGAGCATCAACGACAGCATCATTTACAACGGCGTCATTCCTTACATCAAGGAGGTGGCACAGGAGGAGAACATACCTGTGGTTGACCTGAACACCCCCATGCAGGATAAGCCTCAGTATTTCCCTGACACCATTCACCCCAATGAAGAGGGTCAGCAACTCCTTGCCGAACTCATCTTCAAAGCTGTATTCGCCAAAAAGAAGAAATAACAACCATAACAACCTTATTTGCAATAAACATGGAATCAATTCTCAAAATCGAGCACGTGTCCAAGACATACACAGGACACAGGGCTCTTGATGATGTTTCGATGGAGATCCCGCGTGGCTCCATCTACGGTTTGCTGGGCCCCAACGGAGCCGGTAAGACCACACTCATTCGTGTGGTCAATCACATGACTATTCCGGACTGCGGTAAAGTCTGGTTTGAAGGCCATGAAATTACAGCCGAAGACATATACCAGATAGGTTATATGCCCGAAGAGCGTGGTCTCTACAAGAAGATGAAGGTGGGCGAGCAGGCCGTGTTCTTTGCCCGCATGCGCGGCATGGGACGCCAGCAGGCCGTACGCAAACTGCACGAGTGGTTTGACCGCCTGGGACTCATCGATTGGTGGGACAAGAAGGTCGAGGACCTCTCAAAGGGTATGGCCCAGAAGGTTCAGTTCATTACAACAGTAGTCCATGAACCCAAACTGCTCATCTTTGACGAGCCGTTCTCCGGTTTTGACCCCATCAACGCCAACCTGCTCAAGCAGGAGATACTGGGTCTGCGTGACCGTGGTGCCACAGTGATTTTCTCAACCCACAACATGGAGTCTGTCGAGGAGATCTGTGATGACATCACACTCATCAACAAGTCACACAACATCCTGTCAGGTTCTGTAGACGAGATTCGCCGCAAGGCCGGCGGAAACACCTTCCAGGTTCTCTACAGCGGTACCAACGAAGATTTCTGCGCCGCCGTTACCGGCAAGGCCAACCTCATCGGCCAGTCAGAGGGCGTGATTGGAGGTTACACCCAGCAGAAGATCCATATCCAGTCCGATGATGACGTACGTGAGGTCATCGGCTCTCTCAACGACAAAGTTAAGTTGCGTTCTTTCCAGGAGATCATTCCCAGCATGAACGATATATTCATCCGTGCCGTCAACGGTACACTTTAAACAGGTACAACTATGAGCAAGATAGGTCTTATTATAGAACGTGAGTTTGCAGAAAGAGTACGCAAAAAATCATTCATCGTAAGTACTCTTCTCACACCGTTGTTTATGATTGCAATGATGGTTCTGCCCAGCGTAATGATGTTCAAGGGCGGTTCATCAACCAAGAACGTGGTGGTGATAGACAATTCACCCGAGCAGTTTGTAGGCAGGAAACTTGTATCCGGCAAGACTGTCTCATTCAGGCTGCTTGAAGGAAACGAGTCAATAAGCAACGCCCGTATGATGTACAAGAATGATTACGGAATTCTGGTTATCGGTCAGAACATTCTTGACAACCCCCAGGATATTCAGCTCATTCTGAATGACGCATCTTCAATGAGCGTTGAGGAGAACATTCAGAACCAGATACAGTCAATCCTGCGCACCGAGCGCCTGAAACGCTATGACCTGGAGAACATGGACCAGATCCTGGCCGATGCCAACGTACGTGTCAACAGCATCCAGACTCTCAAGAACAACGATCAGGAGGATGATGAGAAAATGGAGAAGACATCCACTACCGCATCATGGCTGATGGGTCTTATCCTGGGCATGATGCTCTACTTTATACTGATTGTTTACGGACAGCAGGTCCTGCAGTCCGTCATTGACGAGAAGCAGACCCGCGTTCTTGACGTCATGGTTACATCATGCACCCCGTTTGAACTTATGATGGGTAAGATTCTGGGTATCGCCGTAGTTGCCGCCCTTCAGATAGTTATCTGGGCTGTGCTCATAATCGGTGCAAGCGCATTCGTAATGCCTCTGGTAATGGGAGGTGCCGACGTTGAGGCAGCTTTGGCCGCTGCACAGAACGTTCCCGATCCCGAGGTCCTGAGCATGGTCGGAAAGTTCACCAACGTATCATATCTGGCAGGCCTGTTCCTGGAGTTGCTGCTCTATATCGTAGGCGGATTCCTGTTCTACGCTTCCATGTATGCAGCCATAGGATCGGCAGTTGACACCCCGCAGGATGCAGCCCAGTTCAACGGAATCATCATGATGCCGGTTATTGTAGCCATCATGGTAATGATGAGCGTTATGAACGATCCCAACTCGGACCTTGTGTTCTGGTGCTCCATGATTCCGTTCACATCACCTATCGTGATGATGGCCCGCATACCTTTCGGCATTCCCACATGGCAGGTTACAGTATCGCTTGTGGTACTGTTCATATCATTCTTCCTGATGGTATGGGTTGCAGCACGCATATTCCGCGTAGGAGTATTCATGCACGGCAAGAAACCCACCTGGAAGGATTTGGGTGCCTGGATTAAAATGAAATGATCAAGCCCACCAGTCGCAGGCTGATTTTTCGCCTGCAAGCCAGACTATATCGCCCTCTTTGAAGCGATAGTCTGGCTTGGGATTGGTGGTTACCTGACCATCACTTACAACACTTATCACCATGCAGCCGTACGACCGCATATCGGTCTCGCGCAGGGTTTTTCCGGTAAGCCATGAATCCTCCTTAAGAGTGATTGATTCAAGTTCAAACTGACGCGGTGCCAGAGTCTCGGCATCGGAATCCTCAGGTACATAGACATTCTCGGCCATATCCTTACGGAACTCGGCCAACTGTTCTTTTGTACCTACAGCCAGCAGTTTATCAAACGGGAATACAACTTCATCGCCCTTGGGTATCATTATGCTGCGGCTGCCGCGTATTATCTTAACTATATTGACGCCCGATTTGTGGCGGAACGGCAGGTCCTTAAGCATCTTGCCGGCGTAGAGTGAATCGGCCGATATGGTTATCATATCGGTCTTTACGTTGTAGCGGGACATCTTGTCGCTGACCGATGACGTTACGGGAGCCATGCGGCGCTGCTGCTGCTCCTTCTCGTTCAGGTTGGCCATGAAACGGTCCTCAACTATGGTGAACTTGCTGATTGAACGGCGGCCGATAAAGAAGAACGCCACGCCCGATATCAGTATGAGCAGGAATGTCCAGAACGCCAGGTTGAAATGGGTGGCAATCACGCTCAGCACAAATCCCATGGCAATCAGGATGCGCAGAAGCGCCAGCGATATTACCGGCCACACGTTGGCCTGACGGGCTTTGATGAGTTTGATCGATGAGCGGTTTATCTCATCACCCGAGATGGCTATTCCCACCAGGAACGGAGACATTACCACAAGCGTGATCACCACGCTGATAAGGTTGCGCACAAACGGTGTGAAACCGTCCAGACGGCTAATGATGACCTTGTCCAGGAAAAGGTGTGACCCCAGGTCAATGGCAATTAGGATAACTCCGTAAAGCAGCACTCTCAGAGACACCTCCTTGATAAGACGTTTCCACTCGTTCTGTGCCGCGGCCGTATTGTTACGTTCCTGACTTGAGAATGAGTTTATCTTAGCCACAAACTGCTCCGGCAGTTTCTTAATAAGGTATTGGTATGCCGGAGTACCCGCCTTTATCATATAAGGTGTAGTGAACGTGGTTATGACCGATACCGTTATGATAACCGGATAGATGAAATCACGCATCACGCCTAATGAAACGCCCAAGCCTGCAATGATGAACGAGAACTCACCCAACTGCGCCAGACTGAAACCGGCATGAACCGCATTGTCCAGTCCCTGACCTGCCAGGACCGCTCCCGATGTTGAGAAGAACAGGATTCCGGCCATGACCGTTATGGTCAGTACAAGTATCGTACCCCAATGTTCGGCAATCACGTGCGGATCGACCATCATACCTACCGATACAAAGAATATGGCGCCGAACAGGTCCTTGATGCCCTTGGTAAGATGCATGATATGCTCACTCTCAAGAGTTTCGGCCAATATTGAGCCCATCACAAATGCACCCAGGGCTTCGGAGAATCCGGCTAGACTGGCCAGTGACACCATGGCAAAGCATAGACCCAGACTAACCAGAAGCAGTATCTCGTCATTGAGGTATTTATGGGCTTTCTTAAGGATAGTGGGAATCATGTAGATACCTACAAGGAACCATAGTATCAGGAAAAACACCAGTTTGGCAAGTCCCATAAGCATCTCTCCGCCTGCAAATTTATTTGACACCGCCATCGTTGAAAGCAGCACCATAAGCACTACGGCAATCAGGTCCTCAAACACCAGCGCGCCGAACACCAGCGGGGCGAACGGACGGTCCTTGTAACCCAAATCATCGTATGCCTTGATGATGATAGTGGTCGATGACATGGAGAGCATACCGCCCAGGAATATGGATTCCATATTGCTCCATCCTATGGCCTCTCCCACCAGGAAACCCAGTATGAACATGCCCACGCACTGCGTCATGGCAGTAATCAGGGCGCTGCTGCCCACCTTGATGAGTTTCTTGAAACTGAACTCCAGTCCCAGCGCGAACAGCAGGAAGATGATGCCTATATCGGACCACTCCTTAACCTCGGCCGTACTTGTAACCGTGGGGAAAAGACCCATGTGCGGTCCCACCAGGAAACCGGCCACGATGTAACCCAATATGAGCGGTTGCTTAAGTGCCTTGGATATGATGGTAAAAACACCGGCCGATATCAGTATCAGCGCCAAGTCCTTTACAAGATTCGCTTCCTCCATAATCCTACTGTTTATCAATACAAAATTACTACATTGAGAGGAGTCCGTTACAAAAAAAATGATATTTTTGTAACTCGATACGGTGATGCAGCCACCCGCGGTGACTGCATAGAGGGAATCCGGTGAGAGACCGGAACAGTGCCCGCTACTGTAAAGTCCACCATATCCCGGAGATATCTGTTAGCCACTGCTTAATAAAAAGGACGGGCGGGAAGGCACTCCAGGGAGGGACCAAGTCAGGAAACCTGCCGCATCAGTTTTTTAAGGACCAAGGCTCCGGGACAGAACCGGTCCGCACGTTTATTTCTGAAATAATAATGCTTAAGAAACTGATTCTGTCAGTGTTTGCATTTACCGCCATACCCGTCTTGGCACAGGTCACTTTGGGCGGCATAGTCATTGACTCTGAGACCGGCAAGCCGGTACAAGGGGCCAATATCCGTGTGGAGCATAGCCTGAGCGGAACATCGGCCAACAGCAAAGGAGAGTTCTCAATCTCCAACCTCACGCAGCAGGAGAGTTATAAGCTGAGCGTTACACACGTATCATATCTGCCTGTAACCATAACCACCGGAGCCGACAACAGCATAATCATCAAGATGCAGGAGAGTTACATCAACCTGGGTCAGGTGGTTGTTACCGGAACCGGAACACACCGCCGCATGACCAACTCTCCGGTACCCATCCAGGTTATCACGGCCAAGGACATAGAGA
>JAZMZT010000098.1:0-4734 GCA_045586125.1 Bacteroidaceae bacterium
GAGGTAAAGGAACTGATATCATTCGGCGGATCACCCCGTGCATCCATAAACCTGGCTCTCGCAGCCCGTTCATACGCGTTCATCAAGCGCAGAGGTTACGTGGTTCCTGAGGATGTACGTGCCATCGCTCATGATGTAATGCGTCACCGCATCGGTCTTACATATGAGGCCGAGGCAACCAACGTAACTCAGGACGAACTGGTAAGCCGCATTCTGAACAAGGTTGAAGTACCTTGATTTAACTGCTTTGTAATCAGTTTAGTATGGAGACAAGTGAACTGATAGCGAAGGTCCGGAAAATTGAGATTAAGACCCGTGGTCTGTCCAGTAACATTTTTGCCGGTCAGTACCATACCGCCTTTAAAGGTCGAGGTATGGCATTCAGCGAGGTGCGCGAGTACCAGTACGGTGACGAGCCCCGTGATATAGACTGGAATGTTACCGCCCGCATGAACAAACCCTACTCAAAGGTGTTTGAAGAGGAGCGTGAACTTACCGTCATGCTTCTGGTGGACGTGTCGGACAGCCTCAATTTCGGTACGCAGGTAATGATGAAGCGCGAGATGGTTACCGAGATAGCCGCCACGCTGGCATTTGCCGCTATCGAGAACAACGATAAGGTGGGACTGGTGTTCTTCAGCGACAGGATTGAGAAGTTCATTCCGCCCAAGAAGGGCCGCAGACACATCCTGTACCTGATACGTGAACTCCTTAACTACGAGCCGGAGAGCAAGACCACGGATATAACCGTTCCGTT
This sequence comes from Bacteroidaceae bacterium, assembly GCA_045586125.1. GTDB lineage: Bacteria > Bacteroidota > Bacteroidia > Bacteroidales > Bacteroidaceae > Colenecus. The sequence goes on from JAZMZT010000098.1 coordinate 758, forward strand.
GGAGTTCCTGACAGGAGCCGTAAAGAAACGCTGTACGGCATTCCTGCTGAGCGATTTCATAGATCCGCATGACTACAGGAATGCGCTTACCATTGCAAACCGCAAGCATGACATAGTTGCCATACGTGTCTATGACAGGCGCATGGAGGAACTGCCCGACGTAGGTCTGATGAAACTGACCGATGCTGAAAGCGGACAGGAGATGTATGTGGATACATCGTCCCGGAATGTCCGTAATGCGCACCGCAAGTGGTTTGAGGATAACACAGTCCGTATTCAGGACTATCTGACACGAAGCAGTGTGGATTCAGTATCCGTCAGGACTGACCAGGATTATGTAAAGGCCCTTATGGGACTGTTTGCCAAGCGAAACTAAGATGAAAAGATTCCTTATATATCTGTGTCTGGGACTGATTCCCGCGTTGTCATCGGCTCAGAATGTCATTGTGAAGGCAGAGCTGGACTCAATGATGATGTGGGTGGGACAGCAGACCGGACTGCATGTGGAGGTTGCATGTGACGCAGGCCAGGAGGTTACATTCCCGGCTTACCGTGACACCATTGTCCGCGGGCTTGAGATTCTCCCGCCCGTAACCACCGATACGCAGTACGTGAATGACGGACAGAGGATGCTCGTGACCCGCAACTATACGCTGACATGCTTTGACTCTACTCTTATCTATATTCCGTACATTCCCGTTACGGTTGACGGAGAGGAGTATCAGTCCAATCGTCTGGCGCTGGCATTCATGTCATATGATATCCCCGAGGAGAACGCCAAGCAGATTTTCGGCCCCAAGGAGAATATGAATACTCCTGTCAAGTTCTATGAGGTCAAAGGGTTGGCTTTTTATTGGATTCTTGCAGCAATTGCCATTGTCGCCGCCATTTATCTGTTTGTCAGGTACCGTGACGACAAGCCTATCATCAGAAGGATCAGGATTGAACCCAAGGTACCGGCACATGTGCGAGCCATATCCGACATAGAGGAACTCCGTCAGTCAGGCGGCCCTCACAGTGAGGATTCAAAAGCCTACTATACCCAACTAACGGATATCCTGCGTGAGTATATCAATGACCGGTTCGGTTTCAATGCCACCGAGATGACCTCATATGAGATACTGGAGCATCTTGAGTAGAATAGGGACAAGGAGTCGCTCAGTGAACTGCGTGACCTTCTTTCTACGGCCGATATGGTAAAGTTCGCCAAGTTCAAACCGATGCTGAACGAGAATGACCAAAACCTGGTCAATGCCCTGGAGTTTGTCAATGACACCAAGATAGAGGTGTCACCCGAGGAACTCCAGCCCAAGGAAGAGGAAACGGTCATAGAGGAGAAACGGAGCAAGGGAGCCCGTATGACACTGCTCGCAGTGGGAATAACCGTTGCGGTTGCAGGTACGGTGTTCTTTGTGCTGGCGGTTTTGAAATTGTATTATCTGTTTTTCTAAAGAACAATAGTCATGACATTTGCAAACAGCGCATATCTACTTCTGATGCTTCTGGTCATACCATGCGTTCTTTGGTATGTGCTCAAGAGCAATAAGAGGCGTGCCGCCATGTCTGTACCGACCCTGTCCATGTACAGCGGCATGAGAAAAAGCTGGAAATATTACCTTATACACGTCCCGTTTATACTTGACATGGCAGCCATCGTACTGCTGTCCCTTATCCTGGCGCGTCCGCAGACCACAGACCGCTGGCAGGATACGGAGATAGAGGGTATCGATATCATGCTTGCCGTCGATGTCTCAACCAGTATGCTGGCCGAAGACCTCAAGCCCAACCGTATTGAGGCAGCCAAGCAGGTGGCATCGGATTTCATAAACGGACGTCCCAATGACAACATAGGTCTGACCATATTTGCCGGAGAGGCGTTCACCCAGTGTCCCATGACAGTTGACCATGCCGTCCTTCTGAACATGTTCCAGAACGTGAGCAGCGATATAGCCGCAAGGGGTATTATCGAGGACGGAACGGCCATAGGAATGGGTCTGGCCAATGCGATAAGCCGTCTCAAGGACAGTCAGGCCAAGTCAAAGGTCATCATCCTGCTGACCGACGGATCCAACAACCGCGGTGAAGTATCGCCCATGACCGCAGCCGAGATGGCCAAGAGTTTCGGCATCAGGGTATACACCATCGGCGTGGGAACCAACGGAACCGCACCTTATCCCATACAGGGAGCATTCGGCACACAGTATGTGAACATGGCCGTTGAGATAGATGAAAACGTACTCCGTCAGATTGCACAGACTGCAGGCGGTCAGTATTACCGTGCCACAAGCAACAGCAAACTGAAGGAGGTTTATGAGGAGATTGACAAACTGGAAAGGACCAAACTCCAGGTTAAGGAGTTCAGCAAGAACCAGGAACAGTATCAGCCGCTTGCCCTTGCACTGCTGCTGAGCCTGCTGCTGTCAATCCTGCTTAAACAGACAGTATTGCGTACAATACCATAAAAAGGAGTCACTATGTTCAAGTTCGCAAATCCCGAATATCTGTATCTGCTGGTGCTGGTTCCGGTACTGGTGGCACTGCATGTGTTCTCCAACATACGCCGTCGCATGAAACTTTCGGAGTACGGTGACCGCGAGTTGATATCGCGCCTTATGCCCGATGCCTCCGTGAGCCGACCCAACATAAAGTTCTGGCTGCTGTTTGCATGCTATACCTTATGCTGCTTCCTTCTGGCCAGACCCCAGTTCGGCTCCAAGCAGGAGACCGTAACCCGCCGTGGCATCGAGACTGTCATAGCACTGGATATATCCAATTCAATGCTGGCCGATGACGTTGCGCCCAACCGTCTTGAGAAGTCCAAGCGCATCATATCCAATCTGGTTGACCAGTTCAAGGATGACAAGATTGGCCTGATAGTATTTGCAGGCGATGCATTCGTGCAGTTGCCCATTACAAGTGATTTCATATCGGCCAAGGTATTTCTGAATACCATCAGTCCCGCGCTCATAACACGCCAGGGAACCGATATAAAGACCGCCATTGAACTGGCTACACGCAGTTTCACTCCCAATGAGGGGGTAGGCAAGGCCATCATTGTGATTACCGACGGTGAGAACCATGAGGGCGGAGCGGTAGAGGCTGCGCAGGCTGCCGCCGAGAAGGGTTACACGGTATACGTGATGGGTGTAGGTTCGCCTTCAGGATCACCCATACCCGGTGACAAGAGAGGCGAGTTCCGCAAGGACCGTGAAGGCAATGTTGTCGTGACACGCCTCAACGAGGAGATGTGCCGTAACATCGCTGCGGCAGGCAAGGGTGCCTATTTTTACGTGGACAACTCAAATGCAGCTGAGAAAGCGCTTCAGAAAGAGATTGACAAACTGGCCAAGGCCGATGTCGAGACAACTGTCTATACTGAATATGACGAACAGTTCGCTATCATAGCCTGGATGATCCTGGTCATACTGCTCTTTGAGATATTCATCTGCGAGAGCCGTAACCCCAGACTCAGGAATTTCAGTCTGTTCAAAACCGATGAGGAGAGAGTAAAATGAAAAAGATATTGTTGTTCTGCCTTTTGACAGCATCCGTTGCAGGTGCATACGCACAGCGTTCGGACCGTTCGTTCGTACGCAAGGGCAACCATATGTTTGAAGACAGCCTGTTTATCAAGGCCGAGGAGAACTACCTGAAGGCCCTGGATATGAACCCGGAACTCAACGAGGCATACTACAATCTGGGTAACGCTTATACGGCTCAGCAGAAACCCAATGAGGCCATTGAGCAGTACAGCAAGATGGCGGGTGTCCTGGAGGCGCAGAAGAAAGAGCTCATGGATAATCCGTCGGCCTCAAAGAAGGACCTTGACAAGTGCAAACAGGACCTTGCCAAGACCTATCACAACACAGGCGTGGTTTACCATATGTGCGAGCAGTATGACAAGGCTGTCGATGCTTACAAACAGGCGTTGCGAAACAATCCTCAGGATGATGAGACCCGTTACAACATGATTCTTG
>JAZMZT010000099.1:0-3866 GCA_045586125.1 Bacteroidaceae bacterium
ACCAAGCAGCCCTTCCTGATGGGTATCCTTGTATCGGTTATAGTAGGTATGGCGCTCACACTTCCCATAAGCTCTGCAGCCATCTGTGCCGCACTGAGCCTGACCGGACTGGCAGGCGGAGCCGCACTTGCAGGATGCTGCGCCCAGATGGTGGGATTCGCAGTACTGAGTTTCCGTGAGAACGGCTGGAACGGCATCATATCCCAGGGACTTGGCACCAGCATGCTTCAGATGGGCAACATCGTAAAGAATCCCAAGATATGGATCGCTCCCACGTTGGTATCGGCCATAACAGGCCCCATGGCAACGTGCTTATATCATCTTGAAATGAACGGTCCCGCCATTGCATCCGGTATGGGAACCTGCGGTCTAGTTGGTCCTATAGGCGTTTACACGGGTTGGATGACAGAGATGTCAGCCGGTACACGCACTTCTATTGCCGGTGCAGATTGGGTTGGCCTTATCTCAATCAGCGCGGTTCTACCCGTTGTCCTGACCATCATCATCGGAATGATGATGCGCAAGATCGGCTGGATCAAGCCGGGCGACCTCAAGATCGACTAAGTGCGCGCATAGCGTTAAGGACAGCCAGAACAGTCACGCCTACATCGGCGAATACCGCCATCCACATTGTGGCTAATCCGGGTATTGCAAGCAGTAATACCAAGACTTTTATTCCAATGGCGAACCAGATGTTCTCCTTGGCTATCCGGATTGTGCGGCGGGCTATCTTTACGGCCAGTGCAATCTTGGAGGGTTTATCATCCATCAGCACCACATCGGCAGCCTCAATTGCTGCGTCCGATCCCAGCGCACCCATTGCTATGCCTATGTCCGCACGGGTAAGCACCGGAGCATCGTTTATGCCATCGCCCACGAATGCCAGCGTACCTTCGTTGAGCAGTCTTTCAACATTGCTCACCTTATCGGCCGGAAGCAGTTGGGCATGATACTCATTTACCCCGACCTTACGGGCCACCGTGGCAGCCACATGTTCCTGATCGCCCGTAAGCATCACGGTTTTGCTCACTCCGGCATTCCTAAGGTCGGCCACTGCCTGAGCAGCATCCTCCTTGATGCGGTCCGATATCACTATGTGGCCTGCATACTTTCCGTCAATAGCCACGTGGATGATTGTGCCCTCGTGATGGCACGGACGCCATCCGGCACCAATCTTATCCATAAGTTTGCTGTTGCCCACTGCCACGCTCTTACCGTTTACACTGGCTATGATTCCGTGACCGGCAGTCTCCTTTACATCGGCTATCACGCAGTCATCCTGCTCGTTGGGATATGCGTTACGCAGCGCCATTGCAATGGGATGGGTCGAATGGCGCTCCACATGTGCGGCCAGATGCAGCAGTTCGTTGTTGTCAATCTCCTGCGGATGTACGGCGGTCACCTCAAACACGCCCTCGGTCAGCGTTCCGGTCTTGTCAAACACTACCGTCTTTACGCCGGCCAGTTTATCCAGGAGATTGGAGCCTTTTATCAGAATACCCCTGCGTGATGCGCCGCCCAGTCCGCCAAAGAATGTGAGCGGGACCGATATCACCAGAGCGCACGGACACGATACCACCAGGAACAGCAGTCCACGATAGATCCATGTAGCCCACTCACCTGTAATCAGACTGGGAATGACTGCAACCAGCACTGCCAGACCCACTACAATCGGAGTGTAGATTCTGGCAAACTTTGTAATGAAACTCTCGCTGCGGCTCTTGCTCTCTGCGGCATTCTCCACAAGGTCAAGTATTTTGGATACCGTTGATTCAGCAAATGCTTTTGTGGTGCGTACCTTGAGCAGTCCGTTCAGGTTTACGCAGCCGGAGAGAATCTCATCGCCTTTCTGCACACTGCGCGGCATGCTCTCACCTGTAAGAGCAACAGTGTCAAGGCTTGATGTACCCTCAATAATCACACCGTCCATGGGCACTTTCTCACCCGGGCGGATAACGATTATCTCGCCCACCTTAACCATATCGGGCGTAACCTTGAATATCTCTCCGTCACGCTCCACATTTGCGGTATCGGGACGTATATCCATAAGGTGAGAGATTGATTTGCGGCTGCGGCCCTCGGCCACCTCCTCAAACGCCTCGCCTATCTGGAAGAACAGCATTACGAATACGGCCTCGGCGAACTGGGTATCGGCCCCGGGCATGAATCCTATGGCAAGCGCGCCTATGGTTGCTATGCTCATCAGGAAATCCTCGCTCATGGGCTCACCCTCAAACAGAGCCTCGGCGGCCTCCTTCAGGGTCTCCCAGCCCACAATCAGGTAGGGCACCAGGAACAGCAGCAGATACTGCCAATCGGCCCAATCGGTCCTGTGTTCAATTATTGATGCAACTGCCAAAAGTACGGTTGCTGAGATGATTTTGATTACTCGGCCGCGGCCCTCCTCTTCTTCCTCTTCGTGATGATGATGTTCGTGTGACATATAGCGTACTTTTTTTGATTTCCGCTGCAAAGGTAGAGAGTCGCTGATGCAACCGGGTTGCATTTTGCGCTCCGCTAAAGAGTTTTTTTGAGGCTCCAGTTCCCCATAGTCTGGCCACTATGGGTAATTTCGTATTCATGGAACACCTCATAACCCCGTTTCGTATAGAAACTAAGGTTCTCCCGGTTGTTTGTAAACAGCACCATAGTCTTGCCTCCATGCCGACGTACGTAATCCTCCAGATAAGACAGGAACTCAGTGCCTATGCCTTGACCGTGAAACTGCGGATCAACCTCAATCATACTCAGGTACCATACATCGGGATTGTTCTTCTGATAATCATGGCACGGGGTACCGGCCTCCTCATCCTTTGCCAGGAAAGCATGCAGGCGCTTCCAATTGGCAAGAAAATACATCTTAAGGTAACCGCTCAGAATGAACTTGAGTACCGATGGCTGCTTGTAGCCTGGCGGCTCAAGTGACGCCTCAGCCACCATCCGGCCGTCCAAACGCGCGGTCAGCATATGCCCGCCCTTAAAGTTTCCTTTCCTGTTAATTGCATGGAATCGGGCCAATCCCCTTTGCCGTTCCTTAACGCCAGGGAAAAAGATGGTTATATAGATATAATCAAAAAATGCTCTGGCAGCCAGTTCCGAAGCCTCCTTGATATCCTCCTTCTTTAATTTCTCATATTGCAGCATAGCATAATCCTTTTCATGACACATAGATAGTCATAAAAATCCGGATTCTCTAATAAAAACATAATAAACTGACTTAGCATTAAATAAGTATTGAAAAAACAATCTAAATATTGTACAATATAAATATTGTTTGTATTTTTGCGATGAAAACCAATAATACTATGACTTTCGATAAGATTTTAGATGACGGTAGGCTTTGGGCTGTCAGATATGACAACGAGCAGGACAATTGTTTCGATTCTCTGTTTGCAAAATGGTATGATATGTCTTGGCTTAAGGCATTCTTCCAGGAAAACATAACGGATTTATCGGCTTATTTCAAAATAACCGATGTATATCAAGCCGTTATGGAAACGCTTCAGGAAGCAAAAGTACTGCAATGTCTCATGTTGGACATATCACCACAAGCTAACCTAGACGTACTGTTCAGACATCTTGAAAACAGTCGTTATTCAGAGATGTCATTAGGAAAAGAGAAAGTTAAAGGCAATGGGTTAGGATATCGGCCATCATGGTTAAGGATTTATGCCATAAAGATGGATAAGGGAGCATATCTTATTACCGGAGGTGCAATAAAATTGACGGCAACAATGTCAGAGCGACCTCATACCTTAGCTGAACTGGCACAATTGGAGATAGTTAGAAACAAACTGATAGACCTTGGGGTTTATGATACAGAAGGACTAAACGATTATAACAATGAACAAAACAATTGAATATCT
>JAZMZT010000100.1:0-1584 GCA_045586125.1 Bacteroidaceae bacterium
CCATTTGGAAAGGGTATAATGACTGTGGTGCGGAAAATCCGCTTTGTAATTCAACTATATCTGACTATGAAACTTCATTTACCTAAGTTTTTGTTGACGGCGTTGCTGGCTGCCGTTTTCCAAAGCCATGCAACAACGGAATTTGACAGGCATCAGACCACATATGATGATACTGACCTGACGCTGAATCAGAATATCACGCTGACCTGGGATGACGAGGATTCCTTCTTCTGGGCCGTTTCCGGGGAAAGAACCTTCAGCGGAAACGGCACCATAGTAGGTGTGGAAGATTATGACTTCGATTTGAATATAAGTCAGTCGTATGGGGCTGAAGATGGCAAGGTGACGATAGAGACTGGTGTTTCTTTCAAGAATGTAGGCGTCTGGGTAACCGAAGGGGTGAATGTGGTATGCAACAATACCATGGAGAATGTCTCGTTCGAAGTACACACAGGTGTGCTGGATTTGACCAAGGCCACACTGAAAGGTGGCGTTGTTTATTACTCTAATAATGATTCTCCTGAGGGAGGTACCATCATAAAGCCTACCTTTGATATCAGTGCCGAGAATACGAGAATCCTTGTGACTTCCAGTTCATTCGGCGATTCTGATGGTAAGAATACCGTCTTTCAGGGAAATGTTGTGCTTGATGCCGGTGGTGTTTCATATGGCTCTTCTGAACGGACATGGGATGTGACTGGCGAAGTTGCTTCCTGGAAGGCCGAACTCATGTATGAAACCCAGACTGACTCAGGTGGTTCATACAACCCCGGCAGCACCGGAGAAATGACAAAGAACTACCCGGAGTATGGCACTCTGACTATAACGGGCAGCCTCTCCATCCTGTCTCCTACTGCTGTGGTGTTTAAGACTTTCAATGACTATTACGATGCTGAGGCCGGTATTGAGTACATAAGATCCGATTATGTCATTCCGGGATCTGACCATGCTGTTATAACGTGTACGAGTGTTGATTCCTCCGCCCTGAGGAACCTTAAGCCCTATGCAGCTCGTTTTGATATGTGGGAGTCGGACGAGGATTTTGGTGGCGCGATGTATACCAAACCCTTGGATGATTACGAGTTCTACGCAAAAGCTGACACTGATGGTACGGTTGGCATCTATTTGAGCAACGATGGCACTCCCTCTGACCCGATTGTGCCTGAGGAGCCGGTTGTGCCCGAGGAGCCGATTGTGCCTGAGGAACCGGTTGTGCCCGAGGAGCCGGTTGTGCCCGAGGAACCGGTTGTGCCTGATGAACCGATTGTGCCCGAGGAACCGGTTGAGACCATCACAATTAATACATCAACGCCCAATACGGGCGGCAGTTATGAGAGCACTGGATATGTGTGGCAGAATTGCAATCTGAAACTTGATGGTTCGTGGACACCTGCTGTGTCTGAATACGATGAGGACGATGCAAGCCCCCTCCACTGGAACGGCGATGGTAAGTATACCATGTCGGGGGCCGGCACCATTGGGAATGAATTGGTCTGGACGGAGTTCTTTATTGACGGTAAGGGAACGTTCACTATCGGTTCAGATATTACATTTGTTAATTCCGAAATATGCGTAGGACTTTAC
>JAZMZT010000101.1:0-2980 GCA_045586125.1 Bacteroidaceae bacterium
ACAAGCACATGAACAACCTGATTGAGTACAAGGAGGGATCAACCTATCTGTCCGGCGATACCGACTGGCAGAACAAGATTGCCCTTGGTCAGGGCTGGAGTTACGGCATAGAGTTCATGGCGCAACGCTCTGTGGGCAGGCTCAACGGCTGGATCGCGTACACCTGGAACAAGTCACAGCGCAAGTTTGACCGTCCGGGCATGACACTTAACGGCGGACGTACGTTTGACGCCAAGTATGACCGCCGCCACAAACTGGACATAACCTGCAACTACAAGTTCAGCGACAGGTTCGATATGTCAGCCACCTGGCTCTTTGAGACCGGAAACTGCGGAACCATCTATACCCAGTATTATGATTCGGAACCTCTTGCCGACGAGCAGGATGAACTGTACCCGTCATACTATACTCTGGGTTATTATGACAACCGCAACAATTTCCGCCTCAACCCCACACACAGACTGGACCTGAGTTTCAACTGGCACCGCAAATTCAGTGAAAGGGTACACCGCACGCTGAATCTGAGCATTTACAACGCATACAACCGCCGTAATCCGTTCCTTGTATACGTTTACTCTGACAGCTATTATAACGGAAATCAGATTATAGAGGACCGCAAGCTGCGTCAGCTTACCCTGTTCCCCATCCTTCCCACAATCAGTTACGCCATATCATTTTAAGGTTATGAAAAAGTACAACACCATCATATTGGCAGCCGCAGTACTTATCTGCGCATGCACCAAGGACATAGAGTACAAAGGCCCGGACAGCGAGCGTATGCTTATTGTCAACAGCATCACCCAATCCGGCAACATCCCATTGTTCAAGATGAGCCACAGCGCATTCTTCCTGGACTCATATTACAGCGGCTACAACCTTGACAGCGACGTTACCGTAAACGTAAGCATCAACGGCCAGACAAATGACGCCACATATGTGGACAGCCTCAAGGCGTTTACCGACGGACGTGCAATCAATGACGGCGACATCATATCCGTCACCGCCTCACATCCGATGTACGGAACTATATCGGCCACCGACACGGTTCCCTACGCACAGAACTGCTCATTCAATAATTACCGCATTGAGTATGTCCCCACCCACACCATGAGCGAGATGTTTGATGATTATATATCAGACTTTGACGACTCAGCCGTTGACTCAGTCTGGATAATGGATTTTGTAATCAACGGTATTGACGACAGAAAAGATTTCTACATGATGACCATCTCTCCGTCCATGACCTATTACGTAAATCACGACTGGAGCGAAAACGAATATGACACCGTGACTGTCAGTCTGCATTACAAGATTCCTTCCGAGACCAAGGTCCTGTTGGGTTTGGCCGATGACGCCACCGCCATCCTTGAGGATACCGAGGCTGACAGCCAGTTTGAATGGGGGACCAAGGAGATAATCTTTGATGACCTTCACATCAAGGACGGAAAAAAGTTCAGTTTCAACATCATGATGGAAAAGCCCGATACGCTGGAATCTATCTACGTTTATTCTGAAGGAGGATACCTGGAGAGCACATCTCCCTACTCAATTGCAGATAAGATGAAGGATGAGGTAATATATTCGGTTGACGTCAATCTCTACGTACTCTCAAACGCCTACTATTATTACCACAAATCAGTAAATGATTACAGGGACGCCGATGACATATCATTCCTCTCAGAACCCGTCACAATACTTCACAACGTAAAAGGCGGCGCAGGAATCGTGGCCACCTACACATCCAAGTCATTCCACAGGGAATTCAAGTACAAATTCAAATAGGCTAATATTTGGGGCAGACCGGACGGACCGGCAGGCCCATGAAACGCTCCGATGCACAAACAAGGAATAATGCAAAAAGGACTCTTGTAATTCTCATAAAGGTTTTATTTAAGGATTTTGTAGCGTGCAAATTTAAGCAGCAGCGTCTTCTCGCCCACATTGAGGAACTTGATTCGCGCTTTTGTATCACCTCCTGAACCCTCAACTTCCAGTACGCTTCCAATACCAAACCGCTCATGCTCAATCACGCTACCCACCTTCAGGGCCGATGACTGGGCAGGAGCAGTATCCTTGAGCATATTCTCCGTAACCTTCTGAAACTTGCCCTGCTCCCACGGCTTACGAACAGTACCATTGGGGACGGTTCCGTTTGGTACTGTTTTGCGCGAAAAGGCTGTCTTTTGTGTAAAAGTGGTGCCATTAGGGACGGTTCCATTTGGTACTGTTTTGCGCGTAAAGGCCATATTTGGTGTTGATGTGGACGAAACAGTACCAAACGGAACCGTCCCCAATGGTACTGTCGCGCTGAGGTATCTTGGATCGATATCCTTGAGGAAGCGGCTGGGAGTACAGAAATCCACACTGCCGTATTTGAAACGGGTAGTTGCAAAAAGGAGCGTAAGGTACTTTCTGGCACGGGTCATAGCCACATAGAACAGGCGCCGCTCCTCCTCTATCTCACGCTCGCTGTCACCGCTCATATCGCTGGGGAACAGGTTCTCTTCAAGTCCCACGATGAATACGGCGTCAAACTCCAGACCCTTTGCGGCGTGAACGGTCATGAGAGTGACCTTCTCCAGGTCCTCATCGGTCTCGTTATCCTGATCTGTCATGAGTGACACCTCGCCCAGATAATCGGTCATGAAACAACGTTCATTGCCCTCCTCCTTGCGGTCCAGGCAGAACTGGGCGATATTGGCAAGCAGTTCCTCAACGTTATCCTTACGGCCGATGCCCTCGACGGTGGTATCGGCCTGGAGCTCACGCATAATACCAGTCTCATTGACTATCCGCTCCGAGAGTTGCTGTGCATCAACGGTGGAGGCATCGGCCATGAAGCTCTCCAGCATTGTCTTAAAGGCCGATAACTTGGCTGCGGTGCCGGAATTCACATCAAGACGGTAATCGGCGGGATTGCTTATAACGCTCCAAAGACTTACACCGTTCTCCATTGCCACCGAAAGGATCTTGCCTACAG
>JAZMZT010000102.1:0-1663 GCA_045586125.1 Bacteroidaceae bacterium
CCTACCAGGGCACCGTGTGAATTGCCCAGTACACCTGCAATCTGTACAGGTTTGGGCAGCAGGCCCTCTATATCGGTCTCACCGAACACGCTGTCCGACGGTTTGGTCTCGGGCAGCATCTGTGCGGGTATGGTGAACACACGCAGGATATCGGGATCCCACTCCAGGGAGTTGATGTTGAACAGCAGTGTGCGTGATGCGTTTGAGTAATCGGTCACGTGGCTTTTGCCGCCGGTAAGTTTCCAGATGAGCCACGTATCAATGGTACCCATCAGTACATCGCCTTTCTCGGCACGTTCCCTTACGCTCGGTATGCTGTCCAGTATCCATTTCACGCCGCTTCCGCTGAAATATGTATCGGGAATAAGTCCTGTACGCTCCTTGATGATAGCCTCATAGCCCTTGTCTATGAGTTCCTGACAGAAGGCTGAACCGCGGCGGCACTGCCACATGACTGCGGGATAGACGGGCTTTCCGGTATTCTTGTCCCACAGCACGACCGTCTCGCGCTGGTTAACCATTGATATTGAGAACTCGTTACCCTCAAATGAAGGAAGAGCCAGTTGTCTGATTGCGGCAACGGTATTTGCGTAAATCTCCTCGGCATCGGCCTCAACCCAATCCTGGCGGGGATGGCTGATCTTGTGAGGGATTATCTTATGGTCTATCAGATTAAGTTTCTCGTCAAACAGCAGCGCCTTTGAAGATGACGTGCGCTGGTCAATCGTGATTATGTATCTCATTACTTGTTGTTGTCAGCTAGTTTTTCAATAGCCAGGAAAAGATGCTCCTGGTTCTTGTACTCGTTATATTTACGGTTAACGCGCTTTACATAGTTAAGAGTCTCGGTTGCATCGAACGCGCCGAACTGGCAAACGCTGTCATTATAGACCTCGGGGTCCGATAAGGACGCCAGCACCGGACTCAGGCTGTTCCAGTTGTATCGGTTGATACCTTTCTTACGCGCAATGCGCATAGCGTCAAAAATATGGTTTGAACCGCCGTTGTAACTGCCCAGAATATAGTTCATCCGCTCTCTTTCATTGATGAAACTGAACAGGCTGCCCAGATCATCTATGTACTTAACGGCCACCCTGATGTCAAGTTCCACGCTTTGCGCCATCGTATCGGCCACACCCATCTTAGCCAGCAGATGGTGATATGTTGAGGGCATGATCTGCATCAGGCCCTGTGCGCCGCGGTGTGAACGCGCGGTTGTATCGAACTTGGACTCCACGTATGCAATGGCTGCCAGCATCTTCCAGTCACACACGCTGTCGGCGTAAAGACGGAACAGGGAATCAAAGGGGGAAATGTAGATGTAATCCTGAGGCTTGGGCTGTATCTCTTCCTCAGCAGGGGCATCGGCCACCGGATCCTGCTTACAGGTTCTGGTGAGGAAAAGGATAAGTATCAGGGCAGCAGTCACAAGAAGAATTATAACCTTCTTGGCGCTCATCTCGGGCCCGTTGTATCTAGTCTCCTGCATTGCAAACGTCGCACCTTAAAGCGACTCAATTAAATATCGCTGCAAAGTTACACCTTTTTTATAAGAGAGCAAAATCACAAAAAACGGCGTTTGGCTTGCATAATACAAAAAAGGCGCATACCTTTGCAGTCGAAATGAAAAGTTATACAGCATCATATCACCATCATCTCGTAT
>JAZMZT010000103.1:0-2329 GCA_045586125.1 Bacteroidaceae bacterium
AGTCCTGACCGGACTCATCAAGAGAATCAGAGGCTAAGACCTATGGAAAAGGCTGTCATCTACCAGATATTCACACGCGTCGGCTGCAACAGCGGAGGCAGGAATGTGCCTGGCGGAGACATCCACACCAACGGTTCCGGCAAACTGGAAAGTTATACTCCCACCGTCCTTGATAACATCAGGGCGATGGGAGTTACTCATATATGGTTCACAGGTCTGATAGCCCACGCATCCTGCACTGATTACAGCAAATACGGCATTCCCGCGTCACATCCGGGAACCGTCAAGGGACGCGCCGGCTCACCCTACGCCATCCGTGACTATTACGACATAGATCCCGACCTGGCACTGTCTGTTCCCGACCGTATGGCCGAGTTCCAGGCACTGGTAGACCGCGTCCACGCAGCCGGCATGAAATTCATCATGGATTTTGTACCCAACCACGTGGCCCGTGAGTACCACTCAATTGCCAAGCCCAAAGGAATAAAGGACCTTGGAGAGGCCGATGACAAGACGCTTGCGTTCAGCCCGCAGAACAACTTCTACTACCTGCCCGGACAGGCCCTCTCAGGCGAGATAGACTGGGGTGATTACAAGGAGTTACCGGCCCGCGCCACAGGCAATGACAAATACAGCGCAACTCCCACATATTCAGACTGGTATGAAACCGTAAAACTGAACTACGGAGTTGATTATATGGCCGGCGGACAGCGCTGTTTTGATCCCGTTCCCGACACTTGGAAGAAGATGCTTGACATACTTCTTTTCTGGGCATCGAAAGGTGTTGACGCGTTCCGTTGCGACATGGCCGAGATGGTTCCGGTTCAGTTCTGGGACTGGGCCGTATCAAGAGTCAAAAAAGCTCACAAAAAGATACGTTTCATCGCTGAAATCTATAACCCCGGATCCTACTGGGATTACATCAACACAGGCCACTTTGACTATATATATGACAAGGTGGGTCTTTACGACACGTTGCGTGCCGTTGTACAGGGTCGTGAATCGGCCACCGCAATAACCCGCTGCTGGCAGCAGAACGGCGGCAACGGCCCCAGCATGCTTCACTTCATGGAGAACCATGACGAGCAGCGCATAGCATCCCGATTCTTCGGTGGAACGGCACAAAAGGGACGACCTGCCATGATTGTATCGGCCCTTATGGACACCTGTCCCGTCATGGTTTATTCAGGTCAGGAGGTTGGAGAACCGGGCATGGACCAGGAGGGATTCAGCGGACTTGACGGACGCACCACAATCTTTGATTACTGGGCTCCCGACACCCTGACCCGCCTCTATAACAACGGAAAATGGGACGATGCACGCTTAACTTCTGATGAGAGAGAATTGAGAGCCTTCTACTCCACTCTTCTTAACATCTGCAACAATGAACGCGCCATAAGTAACGGTAAGTTCTTTGATCTGATGTACGTCAACCCGCTGTCAGAATCATTCAATCCTCACAAGCAGTACGCATTCCTGCGTGCCGACGGCAAGGATGCCATCCTGGTGGTGACAAACTTCAGCGACCAGCCGCTCAACACAACGGTCAATATCCCGCAGCACGCGTTTGAATACATGGAAATCACTCAAAAGGACGGAGCGGCAGTAAAGGAACTCCTGTCAGGCCAGACCTTCAAGGCTAACATCCATCCCGACTCCCCCATCCGCGTCACCGTTCCCGCCCAATCCGGCATAATCCTGAAATGGCATAAATAAAAAATCCCGAGCGGCCTGCTCGGGATTTTTCTTTACTTAAAACTATCCCAACTCTTGATTGGAATATCATCGATGTCTACTGTGCAGAAGGCATTGATGAACGAGCTGGCCAATCGGGCGTTGGTTATCAGCGGGATGTTCAGGTCTATTGCGGCACGACGGATCTTGTATCCGTTTGTGAGCTCATGCTGGGTGAGATTCTTGGGAATGTTCACCACCATGTCAATCTGCTTGTTGTGCAGCATGTCAAGAGCCTGAGGCTGCTGTCCCTCCTCACTGGGCCAGTATACGCGGGTGTTCTTTATGCCGTTATCCTCAAGGTACTTTGATGTACCGCCGGTAGCATACAGGTTGAATCCGTTTGAAACCAGCATCTTTGCAGCATCCAGCATGGCGGCTTTCTGCTTTGCGGTACCGGTTGAGAGCAGTATGTTCTTCTTGGGAATGCGGTAACCTACCGACAGCATTGACTCCAGGATGGCGTAGCGCTGGTCATCACCTAAACAGCCTACCTCACCTGTCGATGCCATATCAACGCCAAGTACGGGATCGGCCTTCTGCAGACGATTGAACGAGAACTGTGATGCCTTGATACCAACGTAGTCGATATCGA
>JAZMZT010000104.1:0-1903 GCA_045586125.1 Bacteroidaceae bacterium
TGCTGGGCAATCAACGACTTCTTTACCGAGGGCCATCACAACACTGAGCCCGATGCCAAGCACGCCACATCTAAGGCCGTTCTGACCGGAACTGACCTGGAGTGCGGAAGTTCATACGCAAACCTGCCTCAGGCTGTCAAGGACGGTCTAATCAAGGAATCAGATATAGATCTGTCACTTACACGTCTGCTTACAGCCCGTTTTGAGCTGGGTGAGATGGATGATCCCGCTCTGGTGGAGTGGACCAAAATCCCGTACAGCACCGTTGACAGCAAGGAGCACAGGGCACTGGCTCTGAAGATGGCTCAGGAGAGCATGGTTCTGCTCAAGAACAACGGAATCCTGCCTCTCAGCACCGCCAAGAAGGTGGTTGTAATGGGTCCAAACGCCAACGACTCAGTTATGCAGTGGGGTAACTACAACGGCACTCCTTCACGCACCGTAACCCTTCTGGAGGCACTCCAGAACACCGGGGCCGATGTAAAATACATGCGCGGATGTGATTACGCATCGAACTCAATGGCTCTGGTAAGCCTGTTCAGCCAGTGCAAGGCCAGCGGCCAGCAGGGTTTTGACGCCAAGTACTGGAACAATGCACGCGGCGAGGGTGAGCCCGACGTTTTGCGTCACAACGCAACTCCTCTGCGTTTCTCTACCGGCGGTGCCACAGTATTTGCTCCCAACGTAAATCTGGAGGACTTTGCAGCTGTTTATACATCGACCTTCCATGCCGATGAGGACGGCCAGGTGGCATTCTTCATGCAGAACCAGGGCCAGGCATCAATCAGCGTAAACGGACGCCGCGTGGCTATGGGCCGAAACGGCACCGAGGCCCGCAAGGTCTATACTCTGGATGCCAAGGCAGGTCAGGATTACGAGATTACAATCAACTACTCTTGCCGCCGTGGTGAGGCATCGCTCTCATTTGACCTTGGATATGAGGTTGAGGTGAGCGTTGACAAGACCGTTGCCGAGTGCCAGGGTGCTGACGTAGTGATATTTGCAGGCGGTATTTCACCTTCTCTGGAGGGCGAGGAGATGCCTGTAAGCATAGACGGTTTCCGTGGCGGTGACCGCACCAAGATTGAACTTCCCGCGGCCCAGACTGAACTTGTCAAGGCTCTGAAGGCTGCAGGCATGAAGGTGGTATTTGTAAACTTCTCGGGCTCTGCAATGGGTCTGGCTGAGGTTGAGCCCGCATGCGACGCTATCCTGCAGGCCTGGTATCCGGGCGAGGAGGGCGGTAACGCCATCAAGTCTGTGCTTTACGGTGAGTACAATCCCGGCGGACGTCTGCCCGTTACTTTCTACAAGTCAACTGATCAGCTGCCTGACTTTGAGGATTACTCAATGAAGGGTCGCACATACCGTTATATGACCGAGAAGCCGCTCTATCCGTTCGGTTACGGTCTGAGTTACAGCAAGTTCACCTATAAGGGCATCAAGATTAAGAAGTCCGGTGAGAACTACAAAGTTACACTCAAGGTTAAGAACAACGGCAAGATGGACGGTGATGAGGTGGTTCAGGTTTACGTACGCCGCCCGGGTGACACCGAGGGTCCGTCACACGCCCTGCGTGCCTTCAAGCGCGTTAACATCGGCGCCGGAAAGACCAAAAAAGTTGAGATCGAACTCACCCCTGAACAGTTTGAGTGGTTCGATCCCAACATCAATCTTATGAATGTCCTGCCCGGTCAGTATGAAGTGCTTGTAGGCAGCAATTCCAATTTATCAGAACTCAAATCTCTGAAGGTTACTTTATAATCTCCAGTTGTCTTAACAGAGCCTCTGGCTCCGGATCGTGGCCGCGGAATTCTTTATAGAGTTTCGCGGCTTCTACACTTCCTCCTTGCTCTAATAAATGTCTGAACTTGCGGGCGGTTTCCTTGTCGAAGATTCCCTT
>JAZMZT010000105.1:0-18740 GCA_045586125.1 Bacteroidaceae bacterium
ATACCCTGCTACAAGATTGCAGAGACAGAGAACTGCTTTGCATTCCTGGATATCAACCCCCTGGTAAAGGGACACGTGTTGTGTATCCCTAAGCGTGAGGTTGACTATCTGTTTGACCTGACTGACCAGGAACTCTGTGACCTGCAACTCTTTGCCAAGAAGATAGCCGTAGCACAGAAGAAGGTTTTTAACTGCATCAAGGTAGGTCAGGCCGTTCTGGGTCTTGAGGTGCCCCACGCACACATACACCTTATCCCCATGCAGAGTGAGAAGGATATGCTCTTCAGCAATCCCAAACTCAAGCTGACACCTGAGGAATTTGAAAAGATTGCAGCCGATATCCGCGCTGCACTCTGATTATTTCTTGAAATATTTACCAATTACAGGAAGACTTGCCAACGGCAGGTCTTTCTTTATAAGGTAGGCCAGGTAGATGCCGATAAGGACAGTGTTGATGGCCATTGACAGCCAGTCATTCAGTTGTTTGCATTCCAGATAGATTACATAGAGTACCGCAGCAAGCAACACGTATTTGAATATGTCCATGAGCGGATAGTTTATGGGACTCTTTTTCTGGCCGATAAAGAATGACAGCAACATACATGTGCCGTAGCCTGCAAATCCGCCCCAGGCACAGGCCATATAGCCGTACTTGGGTACAAACACTAAGTTGATGGTAATCATCACGGCTGCTCCTATGCCACTCATCGCGGCACCCCACCAGGTCTTGTCTATCAGTTTGTACCAGAATGACAGGTTAAAGTATATGCCCATGAACAGCTCGGCCAGCATCACTATCGGCACAACCTTGAGGCCGTCACGGTAATGGACTATGATTCCTGCTTTCACGAATTCAGGGTCAGGCTCGGGCTCAGATACCAGATGTTGCAGTATTGGCATGTAGAACATAACAGCCAGGTAAGCCAGAATACCGAATATTATAAAGTATTTCATACCCTGTGCCAATGTCTCATTGGAGTTCTTGTCCTTGGAGTTGCCAAAAACAAAAGGTTCGTATGCATATCGGAAGGCTTGTGTAAGAAGTGCCAGCAGCATGGCAATCTTGCAGCATGCACCGTAAACACCCAGTTGCGCCTTACCCCAGAGCTTGTCTTGAACAATATGGGTGAAAGCAATCTTGTCAAACACCTGGTTCAGGATGCCCACCAGTCCCAGCAGAAGTATAGGCCATGCGTAACTGAGCATGCGTCGGGCCAGCTTGCTGTCAAATCCGAACGTAATACCCTTTAGTTCTTTTATGAAGCCAAATGTTATGCAGAATGTGCAAAGCAGGTTTACAAAGAATATCAGACCAACGCCGTAGTTATATTTAATATATAAGGTCTCCAGTGACGGGAACATGCCGAACATCTTGGGCATGAGCCAGAACACAAACACGTTGAGCAGCACATTGGGTATTATGAACGCCATCTTAAGTGCCATGAACTTGATAGGCCTGTGCTGCTGACGCAGACGGCTAAAGAGTATGGCCTGGAAGGCATCCATTCCGGCTATGATGATAAAACAACCCACGTACTCAGGGTGCTCAGCATATCCCAACTTAGCTGATATCGGAGTGATCAAACAGAATGCCAGTACCATAAATAGCAGACTTACGCCGCCTACCAGACGCAGTGCGGTGCTATAGACCATCTGCTCATTCTCTTCCTGTTTGTTGGCAAACCTGAAGAACGTGGTCTCCATTCCGAACGTGAGCAGCACGAACAGCAGTGCAGCCCAGGCGTACATCTCGGTTACAATGCCGTAACCGCCGCTTGCCGGGTTGATGAATCTGGTGTGAAGCGGAACCAGCAGGTAGTTAAGGAACCTGCCCACTATGCTGCTCACTCCATAAATGGCCGTATCCTTGGCCAACGATGCCATCTTGCTGCCTGCCATATTTCTATATGTTTATGCTTTACATACTATTTCAGAAGTTCAGCGATTTTCTTTTCCAGGTCGTTTCCGCGCAGGTTGGTGGCAATGATTTTGCCGGTGCTTGCTTCAATCAGGAAGTTTGCCGGGATGGAGTTAATGCTGTACTGCTTGGCTACTTCATTGTCCCAGTACTTGACGTCACTTACGTGAACCCAGTTCATATCGTTAACCTTGATGGCATTGAGCCAGGCGTCTTTTGAGCGGTCAAGTGATACTCCTAAGATCTGGAATCCCTTGTTAAAGTATTTGCTGTATGTCTCCTTGAGGAACGGAACCTCACGCATGCAGGGACCGCACCATGAAGCCCAGAAATCTATAAGTACATATTTGGTACCGGGAGCGGCCAGAACATCCTTTGATGAGATGACATTACCGAACTGATCTGTCTGGCTGAATTCCATGTACTGCTTTCCGGGTGCTGTCTCCAGTTTCTTCCGGTTGCTTTCATCAATTGATTTCCACAGTTCTGATTTGCGGACATCGGCTGTTATGATGCCAAGAAGACCTTTAATGATTTCGGGATCCTCCTCATAGGCAAGTTCTTTCAGGCAATAAACGGAGTAAATCCTGTTGGGATACTTTGCTATGCCATCCTGGAGTTTCTTGTTGTATTTGGCATCTACATCGTCCATTACACCTTCTTCTTCCTTGTGCTGGTTGTAATAGTCTGAAAGCTCATTCTCAAACTTGGTGAACTCAGTCAGCAGTTCGTTTGACTTGCTGCCAGTGGCATAGTATCCATCGGCATCATCCTGGGGAACTACAGTCAGTTTGCCCGGCTCCAATGCAATCAGGCAGATGTTCTGTGCGGCACGTACGGTGCGGGCATCGGCCACATATGCAATCTGCGGGATTGTGGCGTCTCCGTTGAATGTAAAACCGTTGTCTACAATGTCTGTTGAATCTATTACCTGATTGGAGCAGATAAGATATACTGTCTGGCTTTGGGAGTCTTTAAAAGATCCGCTTATAGAATAGGTATTATTACTTACACTGCTTGTGCAAGCGGTCAATGTAGCGGTTAAGAGCAGAAAGAATGTTGTCTTTTTCATATTAAAAGTCTGTAAGATTATGAGTCTTTAAAATGTAGTTTCAAAGATAAGGAGTTAGTTCCGAACGGCAATCTACTGAGCTGTAATTGTTGGACATGACAAAAAAATATCTGTAAAAAGTGTTGCACAGAAAAAATTCATGCTCTATATTTGCAGCAACAACGAATTAAAAAGTCGCAGGCTTAGAAAGTAAAGACACTTCTAAGATGCGGCTTTTTTTATTTGTCTAACCTAAAACAGTAATAATATGTTATCCTTGTTTGAATCCTATATTGGTTATTACTTTCTTTCATCTGATTTTCTTGTGTCCGTTGAAAAACACTACCGTAACACGTTGAAAAACACATTGCTTCCAACTGTTCCGGCCATCCGTACCGGTCAGGACCTTTTCCAAATGGGTATTAGCATTGGTCCTGATCCGGACGGTTGGGAAACCTGAGATCCTTAACCGGACCTGGTCCCAAAATGAGATAAAAACCACGTTACTCTTGCAAAGTACCATGCAGACACCCATTAAGGTCCTTGTCCTATGTGTAATTAAAAATATTAGTACCGCAAAAACAGAAACAAAAACCGATTAATGCAAACAAATTTGATTATTAGTAAAAACATTAAAAAAACGAATTATGAAATTTAAAACTATTATGGCAATATCTGCCTCCATTTTCCTTATAGGGGCGAATATGTTTGTAATCTCTGCAAAGCAGGGTAGTGAAAACTGTAAGAATCTCCTTTCCAAAACCTTTTCCTTTAACCATTTTGCTTATTCGAGTGACCCAGGCTCTAATAATGGATTATTTCCTACAGGGAATGCATATCCAAATGGAATTGCGGACTGCAAAACAATTGGAGTGGAGGAATATGGTATTGATGTAAAACTCAGTTCAACAGCAGGTCAAAACCTTAAAAAGTATGTAGACGCTGGTGGTAGTCTTAGCACAAGCGGCATTCCTTATGTAAACGGTACTGTTTCACTTAGTGGTGGCAATAACTCCAATAACTCATCTAACAACGATTTTAATGTCAAAATAGTGGGTACTTTGAAAGTTAATGTGACAACGGCCAGACCACAGTATATATATTGTGATTATAGAGATAGTGACATTTGCTATGAAAATACAGATCCATGCAGTAAACTAAAACTGGATTATATGGAGAGGGCATTAACCATGTTTGGTCTTAATTGATTTATAGACAGTATGAAAAGAATACTTAACTATATGCTCTATGCGAGCCTGTCTTTAAGTATTTCGTGTAACCATTTGAGTAATTCTGCTGAGGCAGATTACTCAAATGTTACTCAAATACAGTATGATGAGAAGGCCGAGAATTTTATTTTGATTGATCAGATTGTAGACCGTTGCAGTTTTGTCAGACTGACATCCGAACAGTCCAGTTTGATAGGTAAAATAGATCAACTAATATTATGTGATTCATTTATTGTCGTCGTTGATAAACGTATTGCAAAATCAATATTTGTTTTCAATCATGAGGGTAAATTCTTAAACCGTATTTCCAGATTGGGGAATGGTCCTGGGGAGTATCTGCTGATAAATCATGTGGCTATTAATGACAATAATCAAGTCTGTATTCTGGACAATATAAAAGCTCGTGTTACTTTATTTGATATCTCAGGAAAATTCATCTCTTCTCAAGATCTTCCTTTTAAAAGTGTAAAAATGGAATTTTTGGGTAATGATAATATTCTGTTTGATGTTCAGGATTGCAGCCCAATTAGCGGTATTAAAAAAATAATAGAAAAGTCATGTTATGTGTTGACAGACTCTAACTTTAAGGTCAAATATACTTTTGGTGAAGACCATTCATACAACAATCCTTCTTTTCAGTTTTATATGGAGGATTTTTTAAAGTCAGACGGAAAGATATTTAGCCGGCTGGATCATGGTAATACTATTTTTGAGTTTAATAGGGATTCTGTCATTGCGAGGTATGAATTATCTCTGAAAGGTGAAAAACTATATGCTCCTACAATCGAAGATCTTTCAACTCCAGACTTATATACGGAGAACAGATTGAAAATGCCATCATTCTCCGGGTGCTTCTTCTTTTGTAAGGATTACTCATGCTTTAAGATGCTGTTCCCAGAAAGAGAGGATCTGTATACATGGTTCTTCAAGTCAAATAAGACAGGAAAGTTGATGACATTGTCCACCGAATCTGACGACGCTGTTTTATCAAGGTTTTATGATCCTCTAGCAAAATGGAACGATAATACATTAGTTCAGGTTATTCCTCCTACAACTTTGTTATCCCATAAGGATGAGATTCTTTCAAAAAGCATGGTTGAAAATCCGGAAACCTTGTTTGATGGCTTATCCTTAGAGGATAATCCGGTGTTGTTCTTCTATACATTTAATCCTGATAAGGTTGACAAATGATATGAGAAGGCACAATAAAAATTGGATAATCAGTTGTGTTTTATTGCTGATGTTCAATGTGGTTCTTCTGGCAGACAGGACAAATGAAGTCGTATCTGAAAATGCTGGTAGTGTTATTGGTGAGAGTGTCATTGATTCATATCAGTCATCATTTATAGATTTGTTGGAAAATGACGGATTGCCTATTCAGGACATGGGGATTTTGGATATGGCAGACAACTCGGTAAAAGCATTGTCAGAACTGTTTGTAGATGATTCTGTACTGTTTGTATGCAGGGTGTCGCAATTTCAATGTCAGGACTGTGCAAGTTACGCATTGGAGAAAGCGATAGAATTGGTTGAAAATGATTCAACCGGAATGAAGTTGTTGTTTTTCTGTGATTATGAATATCGGTCTCTGAAGATATTTGTTGATGAACATCCACGCACAAAAAGCTATGGCGTTTACCAAGCGTCCTTTATTGATTTGCCTATTGAATCGCGGACATATCCGTATTATTTCACTCTGTCAAAGGATATGGTGGTACATGATGTGTTTGCTCCTAATGCCGTGAGCTCTGTGAAAACAGGAATCTATTGGAACTTTCTCTCTAAAAAATGGAGATAAGCCGTCAGGATATTGTTGTTGTGGCTCTGTTTGTGTATATGAGTTGCACAAACAAAAGCCATGGGGACGATGTGTCGGTCATGCTGTTTTCAGGGGTGAACCTGCTGTTTGCAGGTTATTTTCTGTTGAGACTGTTGTTTCAATGGGGAGGGGTGAAAGCACAAAACCTGGTGCTGATTTCTTTGGAGTCGGCAACCTGTTATGAGGCTGTTCTTGGGTTTTTGCAGATAGTTGGTATGGCGGATTCAAACAATTATCTGTTTTCATGCACCGGCACATTCGATAATCCAGGCCCATTGGGAGGATTCCTGGCAATAGGTCTGTGTGTTTCATTGGCTGAAATCTTTTTGATAAAGCGTCAAGGCTGGATATCATACCTGACCGTTGTTCTATGTGTCATAATGATTCCTTCCACTCAAAGCCGTGCGGCTTGGATGTCAATAATGGTTTGCGTGCTTTTTTATTGTATTAAAAAGCCCAAGACTCTTGCTTGGATAAAGGCTCATTGGTTGGTTGCCATTATTGCCATCACAGTTCTTCTGTCATCGGTATATATTTTCAAGCATCCGTCGGCAAACGGAAGGCTGTTTACATATAAGATGGAGTTGCAGACTATTAAAAGGAACGGTTTAACAGGAGTGGGGATGGGCCATTTCTCAAACGCATACGGAATAACTCAAAGAGATTATTTTGCAAAGACCATAAGTCTTGAGGAGGGCCAATTGAGATATGATGAGTCGGACAGAGAAAGAGTATGTGCCGATAATCCCAAAGTAGGTTTCAATGAATATCTGCAGTTTGGAATAGAGTTTGGCGTAGGTCCTTTGATTCTTCTTCTGTCATTGGTTTTGATGATACTCTACCGGTCATTTCGAATGAATTCCCCTTTATTCTTTGGAATGGTAAGCATGTTGGTGTTTGCCTTCTTTTCTTATCCGTTCTCATTATGGGAATTTCTTGTTCTCTTTCTTTTGTTTGCAGCAAATGCCGGATGTAATTCCCATAAGTCCCATTCCTCCAAAGTTGGTAGTCTTTTGTTTGCTTTCGGCTGCCTTGTTCCGATTGCCATCTTTCATAAAAGTGCAGGTGTTGTAAGGACTCTGGTTGAAACTGAAAAACTATGGAAACGGCAGAGACCGATCTTTGATTCCGGAGATTACGGGTCATATGAGTATTGTTGTTCTCAATTGTATCCTGACCTGCAGTTTAACTGCGCATTCCTTTACGAGTATGCGTATTCCTTATTTGAAGATGGAAAGACAGAGAAGAGTGAGAAGGTTCTTGAACAATGCCTGTCATTGAGTGGGAATTCATTGTCATTCATTCTTTTGGGTGATATTCACAAGAAGCAGGGACTGATTGCTGAAGCGGAACAGGATTATTACAATTCTTTTCTGGCTTTGCCTGACAGACTGTATCCGTTGTATAAACTGGCGGTTTTATACTATGACAGCAATCAGGAGGAGAAGTATCAGAATATGGTCCGCAGCATAGAAGTATTCCATCCAAGAATAGAATCCGAATCAACAAATCAAATTCGTGAAATGTTGAAACGTCATAGTTGGGGATATGAAAAAACTATGTAAGGTTATAGGGCTTGCTGCTTTTGCTGCGTATGTTGTGTTCCGTTTGCTGGTGTGCGTAAAGTATACCATCCTTACAGGATCAATGATGCCCACTATCCAGATTGAAGAATCTGTTTATGTCTTAAAACCTTTGTACGGATGGAGACTGTACTGTTTCTGGTCAAAAAGCCCGGATAGTTTCCATAGGATTCATGGAATAAGAGACATTGTACCAGGGGATATAATTGTGTTCAACTTGCCTTACATTGGCTACAACATTGAAACGATTGCGTTTAATCCGGAACTTGAGTACTGCAAGAGGGTGCTCGGAACGCCCGGTGACAGAATCGGTGCAGTTGACGGTCACTGCTGGAATGACCGGTTCCTGAAACCTGTAGGAGTGGTTGAGGAACAGGAAAAACTGCGTTGGATGTTTGATGACTTTTTCAGGATGACAGACAGCTATGAGGTCATTCCATACACGGATTCCGGTTGGAATATAAAAAACTGGGGGCCACTAATAGTGCCGGCAAAAGGGTTGACAATGGCTCTTGACGGGTTAACTCGTGAACTTTACCGTAAGGTGATTGAATATGAGACCAAAACGCCCCTTGATGAATCGTTGACGGAGTATACCTTCCAGGGGAATTACTACTTCGCGGTAGGAGATAACGCAATGTCGTCATTTGACTCCCGTTATTGGGGATTCATTCCCGAGGATTTCATCATCGGCATTGTGGGCGGAAAGAGATTCCGATAGTTTATTTGCTATAGTCGGTCAGGATATCACTTATAACTTGGCAGACGTGGTCGTAGTTCTGGTAGTTCCAAGGATCAAGAGACTGTTGCAATGAAAGGTCTTTGCCGTTGGAACTTACTATAAATCTTTCGGTTATTGTCTGTTGGTTGCCGTCTTCCAAAGTGATGGTGTAGGTGTGTGTAACGTTCCAACCCAGGAATCGGCCGTCTTGGCGGTTGCTACGCCTAATGATGGTACGTTCATTGGTGATAATGGCTTCTTTGTATTCTTTTATCCTGTTTTCAGCGTTTTCCATCATCATTTGGGTTGATATATTGTCGGGGCTCATGACAAGCAATCTCTTGCAATTCTGAATGGTGGCTTCGTCATCTCTGATGTGTTGCTTAAGGTCTATGATCATTGATGCGGCACGGGCACAAGAAAGTTCGTTGTAGGGGCTTACGTAGGCTTTCTCAAATTTCCATGATACAGGTGTGTACACGCTTTTATCGGCAATATAGTCTTCGATATAGTTTTTTATAGCTTGCTTGGCCCGGTTCTTGATGCGTTGGCTTGTGTGTCCGGGACGTATAGCTTGTGCTATCTGCCCGGATTGAACTTTTCCTGGCATATGGTTTGTAACGATATCGAATGTAAACCAGGATGCAAACACGGCATTCAATGCCAGTGATACTACAAGTATCACCCAAAGGACTCTTTTTTTCATAAGGACTATAATAGTTGTGAAATACAAATGTACGAAAAAGTGTTTAATTGCTTATTTTTGTGGTGACTAATAAAGAGGTTATGAATATGAAACGCCTTTTATTGATGGTTTTGTACCTGTTTGGCCTTACTACCATGGCTTTGTCCCAGTCAGCCAATGCGGTGTATCTTAAGAACGGAGACAGAGTGATAGGACATATCATGGAGTTGGATTCTTTGGGCGGTGTCCGTATCATGACTCAGGAGGGTAAGTTTTACAACCTTTCGGCACAGACAATTGACAACATCAACTGGTCTTATGTGATTAAGGATCCGGGTCCCGGCGCTATTTACAGGTATGGTGACGTTTTCCGTTGGAAATTCAGCAACACTGAGTTGTCAGATAAGAATTATGACAGATACTTTGACGATGATCTGTATCACACCTATGTGGGTGGAAGCAATCAGTTCAATATAGGAGGTGCCTGCTGGCTGTATGGTCTTACATGTCTGGTGCTGACGGTGTTGGAGTTTGATCCCAAGGCTGATCACCAAAGCGGCAGGTTCTTTGCTTATGCCGGTGGAGCCAATGCCCTGATATGTCTGGGTTGTGTCTTTACAGGTATCGGCAAGAGGCGTCTTGACTGGGTGGAGAAAACATTCAATGCTCAGAACGCCGCCGACAATGAGTTGTCTTTGAGTCCTTCACTTCTTATGACGCCCCAATATAATCTGGGCTTTGGCGCCACTTTGAGTTTCAATTTCTGATTCAGGGGCAGACCAGACGGTCGTAGTTTGTTCCAAATACGTTTATGTGACCTTCGGGGCGGAATCCGTTGCGTAGGTAAAGCCTGTATGCAGTGTCGTTCTCGGGGTCGACGGCGATGGTTGCC
The DNA here is from genome assembly GCA_045586125.1 of Bacteroidaceae bacterium. Lineage (GTDB taxonomy): Bacteria > Bacteroidota > Bacteroidia > Bacteroidales > Bacteroidaceae > Colenecus. Next base: position 9,899 of record JAZMZT010000105.1, read on the forward strand.
AGAGGAATTCCGGCTTCATCACGCTGGCGGAACATCTCCCGTATCAGGGCCGATGCAATTCCCCTGCGGCGGTATTGGGGAATGACGGCAAGTGAGTCAAGATAGTACTCTCCCGGAGCAGCCTCGTCATCCATCTGGTAATAGTCTTCACCTACGTACATGCGTATCATCGGGAAGGTGACGTCACGCATCCGGCGGTATCGGGCAGCGTCATATGCTACCATAAGGCCGGCAGGAACGCCGTCGCAGAGTGCGATGGTGGCGTTCCTCCAGCTGTAAAGGGTATCTTCACGACTGCTTATTGCGGCCAGATGGCTGATATGCCGCTCATCGGTCTCTTCAATATGCAACGCACGCAGTACGTTCTCGGCGATGAACCGGGAATCGGCAGCAGTGGCTTTGCGGAGAGTTATCTGTGGGTTCACTTTTTGCTTTGCAGGTAGGCTTTGAAGAAACGGCCTTGTGTGGTGGGTGTGAAATTCCAGTCGCTTATGAGCATGGGAGCCCAACTGGTGTCAAAGCACCATACGGTGAATGATATGCCTTTATTCTCAAAGTACTTGGTTATGTGCTCTCCGTATACATCGGTTGACATGACGGGGACATGGGCGCCGGGCTCATCCTCAAGGCAGAAACCTATCTCGGTGCATATGACGGGGTAGGTATCGGCTACGTAACCGAAATCCTTCTCCCACTGTTCCTCCCAAGGCTCGGAGCGTTTCATGGGGTAGGGATGTGATACGTATGCAACGTTCTCACGTGCTATGGGTTGGTCGGCTACGGGGGTCAGGTCATAGGCCCAGTTGAAACCGGCGCACAGGCAGACGGCTTTGGGGTTGTAGGCACGGATGGTGTCTATTATCTGCTCCTGAAGTTCTTTCCACTCTGTCCAGGTGCAATGACCGGTGCCGGTAACGGTGGGCTCGTTGAACAGTTCATACAGTGCCACGGTGGGTTCATCCTTGTAGCGCTGGGCAACGGTGCGCCAGAACTTGAAGGTCTCGGCCTTGGTGGTGTTATACATGGCCGATGTGTAGCGCTCCTCCTTGAGGTTGCCTATGGAATGCCAGTCCATGATCACGTACATGCCGTGCTGCTTGGCCCACTCAATTCCCTGGTCCATTGCCTGGAATGTGCGGTCCCAACCCATTGAGTTCAGATTCTGCGGATGTACGGCGAAACGTACCACATTTGCGCCCCAGTTGGCGGCCTCAGCAAAATAACGCTCGTTCCACTGACGTTCACGTACCAGTTTGACGGGGTCCGAGAAACAGAGTCCGCGGAATACGATTTCTTTTCCGTCGGGACCTATAAACTTGTTGCCTTTTACTTTAACCCAGCCGTTGTCTGCCGAGCATGACTGCATGACTGTGAGTACCAATACTGCCAGCATGCCAAGGAATGCGGATTTTCTCATAAACGTTCTGATTAGCAGGTTTTGATTATTTCCGCGAAAATAATGATTAATTAGAGCGTTGCAAAAACGCCACACGGAAAAAATGTGGTATCTTCGCAGATAATAATGTTCGGGCGCGTATGGTACTAAACTGGATCTGGATCTCATTCTTTCTTATTGCTTTCGTGGTGGCTGTGATTCAGCTTTGCATGGGTAATGCAAGTGTGTTTCAGGATATCATGGATTCTACGTTCTCATCGGCCAAGACGGGCTTTGAGATTTCGTTGGGCCTGACCGGTGTGCTGTCACTCTGGCTGGGTATAATGAAGATTGGCGAGAAGGGCGGCCTGGTAAATACCTTTGCACGCTGGCTGAGTCCCGTGTTTTCCCGTCTGTTCCCTGACCTGCCCAAGAATGACCCTGCTTACGGACATATCTTCATGAACGTGGCAGCCAACATGCTGGGTCTGGACAACGCAGCAACTCCCATGGGTCTTAAGGCCATGGAGCGCATGCAGGAACTCAACAATACCAAGGATGTGGCATCAAATCCCATGATAATGTTCCTGGTGCTCAACACGTCCGGTCTGACTATCATTCCGGTAAGCGTGCTGGTGTACCGCGCGCAGATGGGTGCCGCCCAGCCGGCTGATGTTTTCATTCCCATCCTGCTGGCCACGTTTTTCTCTACCCTGGTGGGACTGCTTGTTACCTGCTTTATCCAGAAGATCAGGTTTGACAAGGTTCTGATAGGTTTTGTAGGTGGACTCAGCGTCATTGTGGCTCTTATCATCTGGGGCTTTTCACAACTGCCGGCAGTCAAGATAGGCCCGGTGTCCACATCGGCCGCCAACATCATACTGTTTGTGGTGATAATAGGGTTTATCATATCGGGCGTAAAGGCCAAGATAAATGTATACGAGGCGTTTGTTGAAGGGGCCAAGGACGGTTTCACCACTGCGGTCAAGATCATACCGTACCTGATTGCCATCCTGGTGGGCATTGGCGTGTTCCGTGCATCGGGCGCAATGGATGCCGTTGTAAACGGCGTGGCCTGGTGTGCCGATAAGTGCGGCCTGGACACCCAGTTCGTGGGCGCTCTGCCTACTGCTCTGATGAAGCCTCTTTCAGGTGGCGGAGCACGTGGTCTGATGATAGATGCCATGACCACATACGGGGCCGATTCGTTCACCGGACGTCTGGCCTGCCTGTTCCAGGGCTCGACCGATACCACATTCTACATCCTGGCAGTTTACTTTGGCAGTGTGAACATCAAGAACACACGTCATGCAGTGGGCTGCGGTCTTCTGGCCGATCTGGCGGGTATATTGGCCGCCATATTCCTGGCATATCTGTTCTTTGCATAAAACTTTAAGACGATGATATCATTTCTGACTGAAAACATAAAGATGCCCAAACTGGACCGCAAGGCTGTAAGGGCATGGATTACAGCAGTTGCCGCCTCTTATAATGGCCGCAAGGTGGGTAACTTGAACTATATCTTCTGTAACGATGATCGTATTCTGGAGGTGAACAAGGAATTTCTGGGACATGACTACTATACGGATATCATAACCTTTGACTACAGTGAGCCGGGGCGGGTGAGCGGTGACATGTTCATCAGCCTGGACACCGTTTTGAGTAACAGTTCCAAGTTTCATACGTCTTATGAGCAGGAACTGATGAGAGTGATAATACACGGAGTGCTGCATCTTTGCGGCATTAACGACAAGGGTCCCGGCGAGCGCGCCGTCATGGAAGCCGCCGAGGAGAGGGCTCTTGACATGTGGTATAAGAAATTATTCTGATTAATGAGAAAAATAATATTGTCCGCAGTGCTGTTGCTGGCTGGGTCTTACGCCGGCGTATCGGCACAAAGCCGTCTGAGGGATGCCGATTTGCGTCTGCTTGACGAGTGCCGCACTGTGTTCACCCAAGGAGACTACAGTGCCGCGGGAACCCTGCTTGACGAGTGGGTCAAACAGACGGTTAACCGCAAACAGGCGCTGACAGAGGAGATTGAATACATGCAGGTGGTGATTGCTGCCGAGCGCGACCTCTCAACCGCCATGCCTGCCATCCAGATATTCATGTCCAAGTATCCCGGTTCTATGTACAACAACAGGATGCTTGCCCTGATGGGTTCGTCCCATTTTGTGCTGCACGAGTATCAGGATGCCATAGAGTGCTTTGACGAGTGTGATCCGTTGCTTCTGGACAGCAAGGATTGCCAGCGTATGGTACGCCATAACGCCATTTCACTGTTCCGATGCGGACGCGCCCAGGAGGGTTACCTGCAGTTGAACATTCTGGCCCGTCTGGTTGAGGAGCCGGATGATGATGAGGACATTGTATTCTACCGCGCATACTACGACTATGTGAACGGAAACGCAGAGCCCGCCCGGAAGGGTTTTGAGAACTCACTGGATACCCGCCATGATGATGAGGCCAGACTCTATCTGGCCGATATGGCCCTTAACGGCAAGGGTGACATGGCACAGGCATATGAGACCGCCAACAATCTGGTGGCTACCACCGAGGATCCGTACATTGAGGCCGAGGCCGAGCGCATACTGGGTGAGTACTGGTACAAGAAGGGTGAATATGCCAAATCAACGGAACTGATGACCAGTTACCTGACCACCGGCCAAAGTCAGGATATCAGACATGATACCTACCTGCTTGGAATGTCAGAGTTCCAGACCGGTAACATAGACGCTGCCGTAGAGCACCTCTCGCAGGTGACCGGACCGGACGATGCCGTGACGCAGAACGCCCTGCTCCATATAGGTCTGGCCAATCTCCGTAAGGGTGACAAGAACGCCGCCCGAATGGCATTTGAGCGTGCATCGAACATACCGGGTAAGGCCGATGTCAGAGAGCAGGCCCTCTACAACTATGCAATGGTTATCCACGAGACATCATATTCACCGTTTGCCGAGTCAGTGACATCGTTTGAGCGTTTCCTTAACGAGTATCCCAAATCAGCCTATGCCGACAAGGTGAGCAGTTATCTGGTTGATGTCTATATGAACACCACCAGTTATGACGCCGCTCTGGCATCGATAGCCAAGATACAGAATCCGGGCGCATCTATATTGGCTGCCAAGATGCAGTTGCTGTACCGTAAGGCCATGGATGATATGGCGGCGGGAGAGTCTGACAAAGTTCCCTCTTTGCTGACCGATGTCATTGCACTGGAACGTTATGACCGCAAGACCGCGGGTGACGCTTTGTTCTGGCGCGGCGAATGCTATTACCGTATGGGTCAGACTGACCGTGCAGAGGCCGATTACAGCCGATACCTGGCACAGACGGGCAGCGGTAAGACCTACAACAGCGCCCTTGCCAACTATGGTCTGGGTTATATCCACTACAACAGGAAGGATTACATCAAGAGCGGCAGGGAGTTCAAAGCCGTGTTGGAGTCATCACGCCAGGTGGGACTGGAGAATGAGATCATTGCCGATGCCGCCCTGCGTGCCGGTGACTGCATGTTCTACGGCCGTCAGTATGACAATGCCAAGGAGTTTTACGGCACCGCCATCAACCTGGTACCCTCTACCGGAGACTATGCACTTTACCAGACAGCTCTTGTAAACGGACTGCAGCGCAACTACACGCAGAAGATACTTGATCTGTCCAAACTGACAGTCAACTATCCCAACTCACCTTATGTGGCATCGGCTCTGTATGAGCAGGGACGTGCCTATCAGCAGACTGATCAGCCGGAGCAGGCCATCCAGGCTTTCGGGCGTATCATAAACGAGTATCCCAATACGGATCTGGCGCGCAAGGCATCGGCCGAAACAGCCCTTATCTACTATCAGACTGATAAGTATGACCTTGCCATATCAGCCTACAAGGATGTGATTGCCCGTTATCCGGGCAGCGATGAGGCCCGTACCGCACTGGTAGACCTCAAGTCAATCTATGTAGAGAAGGGTGACATAAACACCTATCTGCAGTATACCGAGACTGTACAGGGTGCCACCCCCATTGCCGTGAGCGAGCGTGACTCACTGACCTACACGGCAGCCGAGGGACTCTTCAGCCGCGGCCAGAAAGCCGATGCCAAGGTACGGTTCAAGGAGTACCTGGATCAGTATCCGGGTGGTGCTTTTGCAGCCAATGCCTGGTACTATCAGGGACTGCTGCTTGAGGAGGAGAATGACTATGACGGAGCCTATGAGAGTTTCATGCACAGCGCCTCATATGAGAGCAGCCGTTTCTGCGAGAGTGCTCTGGACCATGCGTCGGGAATGGCTTGGTCAGTAGGTGACTGGGAGACAGCCATGGATACCTACATGCGTCTGTACACCAAGACCACCAATGTGGACCGTCAGCGTACCAGCCTGTTCCGCATAGTAAGCAGCGCAGGTCAGATAAGCGAGAATGAAGCCGTACTGCTCTATGCCGACAAGGCCCTGCAGACACAACTTACGGCAGATCAGAAGACCGAGGTCAAATACTGGAAGGCACAGGCACTCCTCTCAGAAGGAAAACGTGCCGATGCCCGTCTGCTGTTTGAGGAACTCTGCAAGGACACCCGTTCCAGGTTTGGAGCCGAGTCAGACTACCTGCTCAGCCAGTTGCTGTTTGACAGCGGAGACAAGGAGGGAGCCGAGAAGGTCATCATGGATTTCATACAGGAGGGTACACCCCATATGTACTGGCTGGCCCGCAGTTTCATACTGCTCAGTGACATCTATAAGTCCCAGGGCAAGGATGTCGAGGCACGTCAGTATCTGCTCTCGCTCAAATCCAACTATACTGAGGATGATGACATAGCCGATATGATTGCCAAACGACTTGAAGAATGACCGTTATGAAAAGATATATACTGCCGGTCCTTGTGACCTTTATATGCTGGAGCGGAGTCAAGGCTCAGAATGATGTGCTGCCCTCCAGATCACTTACCATTGAGGGCGCTTACAACCCCTCCATGTCAGAGCAGGGTAAGATAATGCCCGTACCCCAGCGTACACAGACCCAGAGGCAGGCGGCAACCGTGAGTTACCGTACCGAGGCCAACCCGCATCAGGGTTATGAGCGTACTCCCATGGGTGTGTTCGGGGAGCAGTCTGATCAAGTGAAAGAGAAAAGTTATTACGGCCTTATCCGCCTGGGTTACGGTCTTAGAAACGTAACAGACGGACTTCTTGATGCCGGATGGAAGATAACGGACCGTGACCTGCTGACCATATCGGGCCTCATGGACGGATGGTCCACCAAACCTGACGGCCAGTGGAAATCAAAGATGTTCAACGGAGACCTTAAGGCCGAGTACTCACACCATTTTGACAGTCTGGCTGTGGGCGTATACGGAGCATACGGACATTCACGTCTCAATTTCCGCGAGGGTAAGGACACCACATCGGCCATACTGGCTGCAAGTGATTTCCTTCAGAAAACCAACCGGGCAGAGATGGGACTGTGGCTAAGCGGAGAGTTCAGGAAAGCAGAGTGGCATCTTGATGCCGGAATGCAGTGGCTGTCACGCAAAGGACTTATCGTTAACGGAGTGGAGCCCGATAACCGCGAACATCTGGTGCGCATAGATGCAGGTCTGGAACTGCCTTTGCTGGGAGGTGTAGGCGGTGCCGGTTACCGTCAGAAAACAGCCATGTATGACTGGCAGGGAGTATATGGAACCAATTACGGCTCCCTGACTACCATCACACTGTCCCCTTACTGGAAAAAGACATGGGGTGATTTGGATACCCGTCTGGGCGTGAACCTGGACATTCGGACTGCTGCCGGATATAAGGTGCTGCTGTCACCTATGGTAACCGCCACATACAATGCAGGTGAAAGCATACGTCTTCTGGCTGCAGTAACCGGAGGTGTCAAGGACAACAGCATGCGTACCCTGGCTGGTATTTCCCCCTACTGGACCGAGGCCGAGCGCATTCGTGACGGCTACGAACTGATGAACGCATCGGTTGGAGCTTCATATTCGCAAGGAACCTGGCTGACGCTTTCTCTCAAGGGCGGATACAGCCACACTATCGATGAACTCTTCCAGGTGGCACATGACAGCCTTATAATTTCATCCATGCTCAAGCAGGAGGGCTGTGATGTGTTCTATGCCCGTCTGGATGCTGATATGCAGTTTGCCGACAGGGCTCAGGTAAGGATGGACCTGACCTGCAACGGATATACCGGAAAGTACTCGGACGGAATACTGGCATTCAAACCCGTTCTGGACGGCTCGCTGTTTGGCCGTGTCAACATAATGCCCGGTCTGGATGCCATGCTCACATATCGGGCCATGATGTTCTGCAAGACAGAAGGCAAGCGTGAACGTATGGTCAATGACGTGGCTTTGACACTGGATTATGATTTCCGCCCAAACCTGTCATTCTACCTGACCGGCAACCGTCTTACCGGTGGTAATTACTGCTACTATGCAGGTTACCGTGCCATCAAGCCCTCGGTGCTCATAGGCGCCACTTACCGCTTCTGAAAAATGACGCAAAGGGAAACGACCCCTTTGCGTCGTTTTTTTATTAAATATAATTTAATAAGGTAGACGGACAGTTTTTTTTCTGTCCGTTCGCTTTTTCTATATGTTTTTTTTGTTCTACTTTTGCCGCGCCTTTAAGGCATAACATATAAAAGAATATCATGCAGAAGAATCTGGTAATTGTGGAGTCTCCGGCCAAGGCCAAGACAATCGAGAAGTTTCTGGGAGCCGATTACAAAGTGATGTCAAGTTACGGACACATTTGTGACCTCAAGAAAAAGGACCTGAGCATCAACATCGATACGTTTGAACCCATATATGAAATCCCTTCAGACAAGAAGAAGGTGGTAAGTGAACTCAAGGAGGCAGCCAAGAAGGCCGAAATGGTATGGCTGGCATCCGATGAGGACCGCGAGGGAGAGGCCATCAGCTGGCATCTGTTTGAGACCCTGGGACTCAAACCTGAAAAGACCAAACGTATAGTATTCCACGAGATAACAAAGAACGCCATACTGCACGCCATAGAGACCCCGCGTGACATAGACACCAACCTGGTATATGCACAGCAGGCACGCCGCGTGCTGGACCGTATAGTAGGTTTCAAACTATCACCCATCCTTTGGCGTAAGGTAAAACCCGCCCTCTCAGCCGGCCGCGTACAGTCTGTAGCAGTACGTCTGATTGTGGAGCGTGAGCGTGAAATCAAGGACTTTGTTCCCGAAGCATCATACAGGGTAGTGGCAATATTCCGTCTTGAGGGCGGTAACGGTCAGGTACAGGATGTACGCGCCGATTACAGCGAGCGTTTCAAGACCAAAAAAGAGGCTTATGCTTTCCTTGAGAAGTGCAAGGGAGCCGATTTCAAGGTAAAGGATATCACCACCAAACCGCTCAGGAAACTGCCGGCACCTCCGTTCACTACATCAACCATGCAGCAGGAGGCAACACGTAAGTTCGGATTCACAGTAATGCAGACC
>JAZMZT010000106.1:0-16297 GCA_045586125.1 Bacteroidaceae bacterium
CGCAATGGGTTACGCATCGGGCCGATTCACATACATCGAGGATCAGGACGGCACTCTGATTGAGTTCGTGGAGACCTACCGCATATCGGTTGCCAAGAAACTGGGCTGGTATATCAACCTGCTCTACCGCAACCGCGAGAAACCGCTCTCCAAACTGCTGTTCCGCGCCATGAAGATGAACCGAAAGAAATTTGACTGATATATATGGGCAATCTGATTGATCTTATCAAGGCCGATATCCGATATGAGGACTCGCTCAAGGCATGTATGAACTGCGGCATATGCACCGCCATCTGCCCTGCCGCCGAGTTCTACGACTATGACCCCCGCCGCATTTGCGACACCGTTCAGCGCGGTGATGAGGAGCAGGTAGAGAAACTGCTGCGCTCCGATACCATCTGGTACTGCGGCCAGTGCATGTCATGCAAGCCCCGCTGCCCGCGTGGCAACATACCCGGAGCGGTAATCAACATACTGCGCAAGGTATCACAGGATATGGGTTACTACAAGGACAGCCACATGGGCCGACAGCAGGTTGACCTGATGGGCGCAATTGGCGACAACATCCTTAACATAGGATACTGCGTACACCCTGATGTAGTATACCCCGAGAAGCACCCCGAGCAGGGACCCGTATGGGAATGGTACGTTAAGAATATCAAGGCTGTATCGCCCAAGTTCGGAGCCAACTACCACGGCGAGGGAGCCGGTGCACTGCGTACCATCAACCCCGAGACCATGGAGGAACTCCGCAACATATTCCGTGTAACCGGAGGAATGGATTTCCATGATTCCATAAAAAACGGCCCGCACAATGAATAAGTTCGGATTCGCCATCAAGACTCCTCGCTCGGAGAACATGGACAAGGTATCTCTGGAGCGTTACCATATACTTCTGGACCGTGAGCCCTCATTCAAACGCTGTTTCCAGTGCGGATGCTGTAGTGCCACATGCTCGGCACGCCAGTTTACCGAATTCAGCATACGCCGCGTACACACATCTTTCCGCCGCGGAGAGTACGCCGGTCTGGACGAGGAATTAAGAAAGTGCATGCTTTGCGGCAAATGCACCCTGGTTTGCCCACGCGGGGTAAACCTAAGGTCACTCATTATCAATATGCGTCAGATTCTTGACGAGACTAAACAGTAATCGGGCCATGAAGATACACGCATATCCGTATAATGACTTTGTGATACCGTTCCTGATAGGTACGGTACTGCTGTTTGCCATCATCATCTACAAGTACATACGCTGGATCAAGAAATTCAGCCCGGAGCAGCGTAAGGTAATACGCAGCAACTGGTACTCCTGGAAGATATTCCCAGCCATCTGGGAGATGATACGTGAGGGATTGCTCCATGTACGCATACTCAAGAAGAACCTGCTGCTGGGTATCATGCACCAGGCATACGCCCTGGGTTGGTTCCTGCTTATAGTAGTGGGTGCCATCGAGAGCCGCGACGCCTTCTACACCATGCAGCATGAGCAATCTATCGAGGCCGTGCATGAACTGCAGCAGCAGAACGGCTGGCACATCTACAACACAGGTCAGGACAAGAACCCCGAGTACCTGAACCAGCGCCGTTACCGCGTGGAGACCGAGGACGGTATAGCCCGAATCCACTATCACCGTCCCTTCTATGTAGGTATATTCTACCGCTATTTCGTACACAAGGCACCGGCATCGTTCCGTCAGCACAAGGCCTACTCCAACCTGATGGACGCACTGCTTCTGTACGTGTTCCTGGGTCTGACCATGGCCATCATCAAGATATTCTGGTCCAAGATACTGGGAATGCGCCGCACCACCAAGCATACCATCATAGACCGGTTCTCCAAGTTCTCGCTGTGGATGATATTCCCCATGCGTCTGCTTGCCGAGTCCATTACGGCATGTCTGTACGGCAACGGAGGATTCTTTACCCAGGCGGTAGGCAACCTGTTCGATCCCATGATTGTACGCGGCATGGAGACATCGGTCTGGATGCTCTACTCGCTTATGCTGGGCGTGTTCTTTGTAACCATGCCGTTCACCCGCTACATGCATATCTTCACGGAGTTACTCCTTATATATTTCCGTAAGATAGGTGTCCGTGAGGAGACCGGCAAGACAGGCTACACGCTGTTTGAACTCAACGCCTGCTCACGTTGCGGCGTCTGCATATCGGGCTGTCCAATAGACCGTGTGCTTGAGAATCATGAAATCCAGTCTGTCTATCTTATCCGCAGCCTGCGCAATCAGGAGCGCGGCAGCCGCCTTAAGATGATTGCCGACAACTGTCTTATGTGTGACCGATGCACGGTCGATTGCCCGGTAGGCATAGACCTGAGCGCCCTGCGCCGTCAGACTCGAGCCAAGGGAGCGATCGATACCACCGGAAATTACGTATATCTGGACAAGAAACAGACACCGTTCAACGCCATAGGCCGTGTGGCTTACTTTGGAGGATGTATGTCACATCTTACTCCCGGCATAACCGAGTCCATGGAGCGCATATTCACCGCTGCAGGCCAGAAATACTGGTACATGGACAAACTGGCCACTATCTGCTGCGGACGTCCGTTGCAGCAGCAGGGATTCACCGCGCAGGCAGCCGATTTGCGCCGAAAGAACACGGACCTGATAGAGAAATCAGGAGCCACCATGCTGGTAACCTCCTGCCCTATCTGCTACCAGTCATTCAAGAAGGAGTATAACCTTAACATACCCGTTGTACACCACACCGAGTACATAGACATGCTCATCAAACAGGGCCGATTAAAAGTTCGTCACGATGACCGCAAGGTATCATATCATGACCCGTGTGAGCTGGGCCGCGGCTGCGGAATCTATGATGAGCCGCGCAATGTGCTCAGTGCCGTGACTAACCTGCAGAAAACCCGCTATCAGCGTGAAAAGAGCGTATGCTGCGGATTCAACCTGGGTGATACCAAACTCAGCATTGAGCAGCAGACCAAGATAAGGAACGCGTCACTTGAGAATCTCACAAGCAAGCCGGTCGATGCCATTGCAACGGCCTGCCCCATGTGCAAGAAAGCGTTCCAGCATGCCACTAACGACTATCCTGTAAGGGATATCGCCGAGATAGTGGCCGAAAACTTAATTAACTGAACCGGATTATGGCAAACCGTTTTTGGAACGAATATCAGAAGACAATAGCTGACGACCATTACTTCTACGAGCGCAGCTGCATCCGTCAGACCTTTTTCCCGGGTTCTGAGGCCGCATTCCTGCGTATGCTCCGTGAAGAGTTGAACAAGGATATATTTGACGATTTCCGTCAGCACACCTGCACCGGAATAGGATATCACACTGACCTGGTACCCCTTGAGACAACCATGACCGTTGTGGCCCGTCTGTTCTCACTCATGACCGAGCACGGTTATGAGAACTATGTGCCGTCATGCGTAACCTCATTCGGAGTGTTCACCGAGATGTGTCACATGTGGCAGGAAAAGCCGGAGTTGCTTGAGAAAACCCGTGAGAACCTATACAAGGCCTGCAAGCGTGAGTTCAACCTGCCCAAGAACATAGCCCACCCGTCGGACGTGATCTATCATTTCCGCAACGAGTTGGCCCAGAAGATGAAATACCGTCTGGTAAACCGCTTTACCGGCCGTCCTCTCAAGGTAGTGGAGCACATAGGCTGCCACTACGCCAAGATATTCCCCGACAAGGGAGTTGGCAAGGCAGAGTTCCCCTACGTTCTGGCCGGAATGATCGAGGCCTGGGGTGGTGAGGTTGTGGATTACCCCGAGCGCCGTCACTGCTGCGGATTCGGATTCCGCCAGTACCTGGTTCAGGAGAACCGCGGCTACTCAGTATCCAACACCAAGAAGAAACTTGAGTCCATGGAGCCCTACGAGCCTGATTTCATTGTATCCAACTGTCCCGGATGCTCCATGTTCCTGGACCGCTGGCAGTACACCATAGCCGAGATGGAGCACAAGACCTATGACCGTGAAGGTTACGGCATACCCGTACTCACCTATGAGGAGATGGCCGGTCTTCTGTTGGGTTATGACCCGTGGGAACTGGGCCTGCAGATACATCAGGTACAGGCAGAGCGCCTGCTTGACAAGATAGGCATACCGTATGACCCCAAGGCCAAGTACAGAGCAGCCGACGGCAAGATACTACGTGCCCCGGAGAAACCCGAGAACCTTTTAGTCTAAGTTTGATTATGAAAAAAGTCGCTATAATAGGAGCCGGCCCCGCCGGTATAGAGGCCGCATCAGTACTGGCCCGCAACGGTATTGAGGTAACCCTTTTTGAAAAGTCCGAGACTCCGCTCAAGAACATCCAGGACAAGGCATTCCTGTTCCCCAACTTCCAGGCTGCCCAGGAGATAGCCGATGATTTGAGCGGCAAACTCCTGGCCGACGGCATTACAACCGTATTCGGCGTAGAGATAACAGACCTCAAATGGCAGGGAACCGAGTGGAAACTCATTGACAGCAAGGAGCAGACATACGTGGCCGATGCAGTTCTCGTTGCCACCGGTTATCAGGTATTCGATGCCCACCGCAAGGAGGAACTCGGATACGGAATCTACAAGGGTGTAATCACATCACTGGATATGGAGCAGATGATCAAGCACGGCAAGATCCTGAACGCCAACGGTGACGAGCCCAAGCGCGTAACATTCCTGCAGTGCGTAGGCTCACGTGACGAGAAAAGCGGTAACCACTACTGCTCCAAGATATGCTGTGTAACTGCCGTAAAACAGGCCATCGAGGTCCGCAAGCAGCTGCCCAAATGTGAGGCATCGGTCTTCTACATGGACCTGCGTATGTGGGGTCAGGGATTTGAGGAGATGTACCGCACCGCCCAGGAAAAGTACGGCGTAAGTTTTGTACGCGGGCGTATATCGGAGGCTGCCGCCACGTTCGATGGCCGTGTCCAGCTTAAGAGTGAGGATACCCTGATGGGACTGCCGCTCAAGATGACTACCGACCTGCTTGTTCTGATGGTAGGTATGGAGGCCTCATGCGGCACCAAGACTCTGGGTCAGGCCTGCGGAATAAGCGGTGATTACGGATTCATAAAGACCGTGGCACCTCACCTGTATGACAACGACACCGGCAAGCCCGGTCTGTTTGCCGCCGGCACCTGCAAGCGCCCTATGTCAATCTGGGATTCAGTCAACGACGCCCGCGCCGCCGCCATCGCAATCAAAGACTACGTGGACAGTCTTCCACAATAACAATAAAAAAAATGACCGCTCGATTGAGCGGTCATTTTTTTATCGGAGTTACCCTTCTTGGGCTTCATGATACTCGGACTGATCGGGCGTATCATCAATCATATCTTCATACCATTGTCTCATCATCGTGATAACATTCTCCTTTGCCATTCCTATTACTGTAGGATAGTTATAGGTAATTTCATAAATACCTTCATCGTCTATCAATCTAAAATTGTACGACTGAATCTGCTCCTCTGACATTCCACTAGTCATATCAGCGTATGCCTGCTGTGCCTCTTCTGCAGTTTTATATGCTACAGATGCATATAAACCGGTGCAGACCATATAATCAGTTGAATCAGTCTCGGCAAATGTAGCTAGCATCTCATATCCCACATTACTATTGTAACAATAGAAGAATACGCTATCATCTTTGACTACAAAATCATGTGAAACCAATGTATCCACATACTCTTGCTCTTCATTTCTTACGATAACCAGACATGAATCGCTCAAATTACCGACTGTTGCTACAATGAAGCAGGATCCTGTTGCTACAGCTGTAATCAAACCTTGCTTATCGACTGTAGCAACTTTCTCGTTAAGTGACTCCCAATAAACACCATCATAGTCATTTGTGACATGACTTAAATAGAATGACTCACCCACTCCCATTTCCAGTCTATGGTACTTGAGTTCAAGGTATGGGTCTTCATTACTGCCCATAACGGTAACCTCACATGTATCCTGATAATCTTTGAAGGAGGCCAGAATAAAGCATGTACCTTCACCTGTAGCAAATACCTCGCCCCAATCATTTACAACTGCAACGCTGTCATTGGTCGAAGTCCACTGTGTGTATGATGTAAGGTTGTTCTTGTCATTGTCATAAGCGCTAAGATAACCATATGATCCCTGATCAAGAACCATAAAACTTGAACTCAAGTTGAATCCGTCAACCTGATAAGTCGTGATGGTAGCCTCTACGTTATCAAAGTAGTAGGTGTTGCAATTCTCCGAATAGTACAGATTTACGACAAATGTACGTTGATCGGGATCTTCAATAGAGGTTGAAATACTGTAATGCTGCCAATTACGAGTGAAAAAGAGATCATCCGGACCATAATTAACCCATTGTCCGGGAACTGAATGGATCTCGGTAGTAGCGACACGATTACCGTTAGCTTTATACCTGAATGAGAGTTCAAGTTTATCTCCAGGCAGTAACTGGACACTGTCACTTATCGTGATGAACAACTGTGCATCAAAATCGCCTTGGGGATCGTCAACAGCAGTTACGACTATGCACTGATTGTTGGCATTATCTGGATCGGCCACTATACGCGGAGCGACTTTATAAACTTTCTCACCGCCTACAGTTTCATCAACCAATACCGTTACGTTGTCGGATAATATAACCTTGTCAACATAATTCGGATTGGGACATACCGGACGGATAGTCAGACCAACGTACTTATCCCAAGAACCAGTCTCATGGTAGTTTTTTAAGAAGTAAAACTCTTGAGGATCATAATAATCATATTCCAAAGAACTGGACCAATAATCACCCTGACTGCCTAATCCTCCAAAGCCTGAGTCCATGGAATAACCTGCTCCGGGAAGGAATATTGAATTACCCTCATATCCATCGACCATGCTGGTTACAAGATAACCCATGACACCGTTCAGTGTTGTCCATTCCCAGGTACAGTTGTTTACAAGTTCCAAATACTCGTCGGCAGTAGGCATACGCCAGTCTCCTCCCCATATTACATGAGCTGCATCATCCTCCGGATCAAGAACGGTCTTTCCGTCAAGTTCCTGAACATACTTAGTACATGAATCCTGAGTTCCGTATTTATAGTTTGACCAGGAATAACTCGACTTGGTTTCGGTCTCACCCCATGCAAAATACTTACCAAAGCCCTCAGGTGTATCAGTACCGATGTTAAACGTAGCCCAGTTTACTGAAAGCCCAAGATCAACTGACTCCGGACCAACAACATTAACAACACATGTATCCTTTGCCTCGCCCACGATGATTATAACACCGCATGTTCCATTGTTAATTGCAGTTATCAGGCCATCCTGAACCGTAGCGACAGATTCATCTGTCGATATCCATTCGGCATCAAGTGTGCCTGTCACCTTCTCATTGATAGACAACTGAATGCTCTCGCCTGGTACCAATCCCACTTTATCATTATCCAACGAAACACTTGTCAGTTCGGCTGATGTATATGCACGAACCGGACGGACAGAGTAACCAACGTATTTAGGAGCTCTCCATATCTGATAATCTCCGATATAACATTCTGTCTCATCATAATATAAATATAAAGACGATGTGGCATATGTAGCTCCGTATTTGTAGGAACAAGATGAGCCCAAATACTCACCGGCATACGGCAAGAATATTGAATTACCGTTAGGACCTATCGCTGTGCGTCCAAGAACACCGTTGATTTCGACAGAATCCCTGAAAGTACATTTCCGGAGGAACTCTTCATACTCTGCTCTTGTCGGCATGCGCCACTCACCGCCCCACTGTACGTGAGCCACATCATCATCAGGCTCAAGAACGGTTTTGCCATCCTGATAATTATATTTGGAAATGATCAGATCGTTTGGATCTGTACTATCATTCCATTTGTAGTTAGTCCAATCATATGATGCCTTCTGCTCAGTCTCACCCCAGGCGTAATAGCCACCAAAGTCCTCCACGCGTGAAGCACCGACATTTGCGCTTGCCCACATGACAGACAATCCAAGATCAACAGATTCTATCAACTGAACTGACTCAGTTACCGTTACTGTGCAACTTGCAGTATAGCCGAATAAGGAAGCCGTAACAATACACTCGCCGGCGGATACGCCAACTATTGTACCCTTAGTGTCAACTCTTGCTACAGACGGATTGTCCGATGACCATTTGATTGTCAACGTGGAGTCACAATCAGCAGTAGCTGTCAGTTTAATCTGCTGTCCTGTCTCAAGTGCTACCGATTGTTCATCAAGTGTAACGCCTCCAATTTCCAGCACATTGTCAACGAATGTTGAAGAATATACGGCACGCACTGCATAACCGGAATAACGGAAATAGTTGGAAATGCCATCGTCTTCAAGACACAGCACATTAAAGTTCTTATTTGAGCTGTTCAGATATAGCGAACTTGTCATATACGTGGCAAAATCACCGGCATCATACAGTTCACGCCCTGCTATGTATCCGGCAGCAGGAAGGAATATGCTATTATTGTTGATATAGCTCCTAATCTCATAACCAAAAACATTATTCATCATTACCCAGGTCCAACTACAATTGTCAACGAGTTCTATGCACTCTTCATATGTAGGCAAACGCCATCCTTCACCCCAGGTCTTGTAAGCGACATCATCATCAGGATCAAGACGGTATTTATTGTCGACAGTACCGAATTCGGGATACAGATTGTACTTGAGGTGAGATTCCGTATCAACATCATACCACTTGTATGTGCTGTCATTGTAACAATCCTTAACCTCTGTCTCACCCCAAGCGTAGTAGTTTCCAAACTCTTCGGGGCTGGTGGCTCCAATGTTGAATGTAGCCCACTTTACGCTAAGACCCAGGTCAACATACTGCGGCTTTGACGGATCATTTACCGTAACGGTACATTTGATCTCCTTGTTATCATAAGAAGCTGTAATTATTGCGGTTCCTTCGGCAACAGCTGCAACTACACCGTCTCTGACAGTAGCCACTGTCGTATCACTTGATGCCCATGTCAGTCCGTCAACCGTAATCATCTTGCCGGTTGCAGTGTAACCATAAGTACTCAACTGATAAATCTGTCCTACTGCAAGCTCCAACTCACTTTCATCAATCATTACAGTGTCCAGATTAGCCAGATCGTATCCCTGTACGGGACGGATTGAAAGACCATAATAACGGGTCCAATAGGACGTATAGTAATTTTCATTTGCGCCTATGTAAAGCACGCATGAATATTCATCCCTTTTTTGTGAAAGATCCGCAGTCCTGTAATAACCGTCACTACCTTGTGATGCAGAAGAATTATAACCTGCAAAAGGAAGGAATATGTAATTATCAGTATAGCCTTCTATCAGACTTGTTACTTTGTAACCATAAATGCCGTTTACTGATGTAAGTTCCCAACTACAGTTTTCTAACAGTTCATCGAACTCTTCGGTAGAAGGGATACGCCATGTATCACCCCACAGTTTTCTGGCGGCATCATCCTCCAAATCAAGTACGGTCTTTTCATCATAATAAGTTACATTATTGGAATTGATTACATACTTGGTATATTCACCGGTAGAGTCATTGTACCATTTGTAATTGGAAATGCCGAATGAGGCCTTGGGATCTGTCTCACCCCAAGCATAGTAATAACCATACTGTGACGGGGTCTGGGCACCCAGGTTGTTGGTTGCCCACTTGACACTCAGGCCAAGATCAACAGCCTCGGCAACTATTTCAGGCTCATTGACTGTAACGGTCAGTTCAATAGTATAATCACCATAGCTAGCTACGACTCTGAATGAACCTGTTGCTACAGCCATGATTTTGCCTTCACCGTAATTACGAAGTCCATTACCATAAATCAAAACTTCAGGTTTCATGTAAGTTAACGAATCCATCACAAACTGAATATTGTAGGTTTCGCCCACTTTCATTGTAATGTTCTTCTCCTTTACGTCAAAGTTTGTTACTGCTGGAGCTATATTATCAGGGGTTTCGGATGAATAGACCGGACGGATAAGTTCACCGAAAACACGGCCTTCGGGACTCAAATCATATTCAGCATACTCGTCACCGTAGTAGTATTCATAATAAATGTCAAGACCTCTGGCATTTCCTACATAATCGGGATCCAACGTATTGGTCAGATAACTTGTATTGACAGACCAGTATTTATCGTTGTCATTACTGCCGGAGCCATTATCGTCATTCTTGTATTGGCCTATTGGCAGATAGATGCAGTTTCCATTCGGGCCGATTACCTTATAGCCGACGAACTGAAGTCTGAGATCATTTACCCATTCCCACTGGCACTCATTGACCAGTTCCTCCATCTCCTCGGCAGTAGGCATACGCCACTCGCTTCCCCAATTGACGCGGGCTGCATCATCTTCCATATCAAGTCTGTACTTGTAGTCTACAATTCCTGCTTTGCTATGGAAACCGTACTTGGTTAATTTGTAATATCGATCAGTTTCGTCATACTGGTAGTACTTATATGTTTCATTCGTATACGAAGCTTTCGGCTGGGTTTCACCCCAAGCATAGAAATTACCTGTTTCGTAGGGTGAATTTGCTCCAAGGTTCATTGAAGCCCATTTTACACTAAGACCAAGATCAACATATTCAAGCCCTACAATAGGAGCTTTCTCCACTGAGAGCTTGACACTGTCTACATTAACAATGGGAAAACTGGTCCATTTGCCATTCTTCTCATAAACGTTCAGATAATAGGTCTGTGCCGACATGGACACGGCGCATATCGCGAATAGCAGACCTGTAAACAGCCTTTTCAATATATTGTGTTTCATTTCTTCAAAATTTTAAATGTGATGTCTTCAGAATTGATGATGTATGTACCAGCCGGCAACTCGGCAATGCTGAATGATACGGAGCCCTCCTGATCTGTCTTGTAAGCGTTGATCTGGCGGCCGTCGGTTGAAATCAGACGCACAACCATCTCGGCTTTGGCTCCTGTAATTGTCACTGTGTAGTCCTCAATAAGGAACGACACGTCGCGTACCGGAACCTCTTCTACCTCTGTAGGTATTTCGGGGTCCGAATAGTCCTTTGTTGTAAAGGTAAACTTTGTAAGAGCAGCCAGAGGGTAGCTGACAACTACTATCCTACCATCAATATTGGTGGTAAGAACTGCCTCTGTGTCTGTAAACGTGATTACCGGCTGATACTTGAACGCCAACTCCACCACTTTTCCGGTCTTCAGGTGGACGACCATCGCATTCTGAGAACGCAGGGCCAATGGCGCGCACAAAAGCAGCGCCATGAAGGCAATGAGGATTTTTCTCATAATTAGTAGGTTATTATAAAATCGTTAGTTCTTAAGTTAGTCCCTTTCAAATCCACGCACGGTACACGCGTACCTATAATCCTCACCTACTGATTTACAAACATACAAATTAATTATATATCATGGTTAATTTTTCATAAAAAAAAGAGGATGACTCACCAGAGCCATCCTCTATAATTATCTGACTGTATTTCAGCTTATTTAAAACCAGTCTCTGCCCAAGGAATCCACTTCTGAACTTCCTTGTCAGCCAGGGTCTCGTCTACGAACTGGATGATGGTGTTGGCATCCTCCTTGCCAAGCAGGAACTTGTCAATGAAGGCCTCAACCTCAGGATACTGGCTTCTGGGAAGCTGGCAGTGACCGTGCTTGCCCTGAACTGAGAATCCCATGCGGTCCTCAATACCGAACTTCTTCCATACCTCACGGGCAGCTACGCATGATACGTAACCGGCCTCATCGGCCAACCACTCGTAGTCAGTGTTACCAAGTACCAGGAGAGCGCGCGGGCAAACCAGAGCGCAGAGTTCATGGTGGTCATACGGGAGTTTTGATACGTTCTCATCCTTCCAGTCCCACATTGACTCCTTGAACCAGTGGTTATCGGTGTTACCCAGGGTCTCAACATGACCCAGAGTCTCTGAAACACGCCATGCAGCTGCGCCACCGCCACCGGGCTCCTGAGCGATTGTCAGAGCAATACGCTCATCGAAAGCACCTGACCAGAGGGCCATCTTGCCTGCGTATGAGCAACCGGTTACACCGATGTGCTTCATATCGATCTTGCTGGCTGCACCTACAATCTCCAGACCGTCAATGATACGGCTTACGCCCCAAGGCCACATTGCATATGCGCCGTTCTCAACCAACTCGGGATAGATCTTGTTGATGGGCTCGCTTCCGCGCTTCTGCTGATGAGCCATAACCTGACCCATGTTGAAGTTCATTGTAGCGATGTTACGCTCGGGGAAGAAATTACGCGGCAGGCTGATACCTGACATACCTATCATCAATGGGAACGGGCCGTCACCCTCGGGATAAGTAATCTTTGAAGTGATGGTCAGGGTCTCACCGTTGCGGTGTACTGTTACTATAAGGGTGTTATCCTCAAGCTTAGCCTCGATATCCTTCTTGTCAACCATGGGCTTCTCACCAACCTCATAGTGATAGAGTTCGTGGATAATCTCTGCACGGCGCTTTTCCCAATCCTTGAACTTCTTGACCTGCTTCTTGCTGTTTGAGAACTCAAACGGGTTGGGCAGGGTCTGCAGGGTTGTAGCCTCTTCAACTGAAGGATAAGCCGGTTCTGCATACTTGGCGCCTGTGAACTCCTGGTCGTAAACCAGAGGAATTGACTTCTGTGCCATTGCGGGAACAACTGCCAGGACTAAGGCAGCCATAACGAATGATCTGATACTCTTCATAATGCTATTGTAAGTTTTTAGGTTTAAGTATTCGGTTCGCAAAAAGTTTTCAAATATAGTCTTTATTTCCGAGATAACTCAGAAACCCACAACTATTTTGATTGGAAGATGGTCGGAAAAACCGCCCTGATACCGGCGGCCGTTATATGTACGGAAAGGTTTAACTCCGCCAAAGCCGTCATCGTCCGTAAGAAGGAAAGGCAGGGACATGTATTCCGCACCGATAAGTTCAGTGCACCCCAGCCCGTTTGTAAATGAGCCTGACATGATGAACTGGTCATATTTATCCCACACTCCGTCATACTTGTAACTGCCTCCTTCAATCGCATCTGCCACCGTCACGAGAGTGTTGTCACGGGCACTCCGGGAAAACGGTCCGGCATTGAGCGCTTCACGTACGGCAGCATCATCGGGCCCCTCATTGAGGTCACCCATAATTAATATATAAGGTTTGCGGCGGACGTTAAAAACGCTGTCAACCGATGCCCGTACCCTGCGTGATGCACACATCCGCAACGGCTCGCTCTGCTCCACCCCTCCGTATCGGCTTGGCCAGTGACAGACATAGACATCAAGAGTATCAAGGTTTTCAAGTACTCCGGTTACATGCAGTATGTCACGTGTGGATCCTCCGCCGTAAGGTTTAAGATTCACACGGAGTGACTCCTGACAAACCGGACGGAAATAACTGCGGCGATAAAGGAGCGCCACATCTATTCCGCGGCGGTCGGGTGAGTCTGTCATAATGAACCTGTAACCTGCCTCACGCAGCGCGGAGTGCGCCGTAAGGTCAGTTATCACCGACTCATTCTCAACCTCGCAAAGGCCCACCAGTGCAGGTGCCTGGTCCTCATCGGCCGCCACTATTATCTTGGCTACGGCATCCAGCTTGTCACGGTAACGGGAGCGGGTCCAATGATAGATTCCGTCAGGGGTATAGTCATCATCGTCCTTGAGGGGATCATCCTCAGTATCAAACAGATTCTCGGAATTGAGGAACATTACAGTCATGCGCTGTTGCGAGCATAACGTCAGGGGAATCAGGTTGCAAACAATCAGGAAAAGGAGAAGTCGTTTCATCTGTTACTCTAAAGGTTTAAATTGGAAACATCCGGCATCGGCCCCCACCGGCGGTCTGGGCACTCCCGCCAGGTCAACCGGCCACACGGCCGATAATGAATCGGCAATGCCGCGTGCAGGTGACAGGGAATCAAGCATGAACACGGAACGGTAGCCCCTGATGCTGTTATCAACAAAATTGTACGGACCGAACACATCAGCCTTGCGGTTATCAAACACCACATTGCTGAAGCGGGTATCTGCTGTATCCCTTACCATCAGCAGCGAATTGCTGACGCTGTAGGGAGCGGAATCCTTTACCGAATCGGCAAACTGCGTAATGAGTTCCGATTCATGACGGCCGGTAATTATGCAGTTGCGGAAGTTTGCACCCAGGAACGGGACTGCCGTCCTGCCGCGACGGTCACTCAGCAGCACAGCCTGGCTGCCTATGCTCCAGAGCGAGAATCCGGCTATGGTGCAGAAGGTGAATTCAGACCATCCGCCCGTGACATCCACGCATGTCACGCCGGCATTGGTAATCTGTGAGTTAGCCACCCTGATACGGCATCCTTCGGCCTGGATTCCGTTTATCCGTACGTTATGGATGACGCTTGAAACGATGCTGATTTTCAGTTGACCGGCATCGGCACTGTCAGCAAGCACGCCCCAACTGCTGCCGTGTATGTCACACCACTGCAGCAGGTTGCCGTAACTTGAATCGCGCAGCCTTATGCCGCCCCACTGTCCGTCAAGCACATCATAGGGAACATCCGGCAGCATAAAGTCCAGGCGGTCACCGCGCATCACTATCATGCTGTCCCTGCTGCCCTGAGCCATCAGACGGCCGGCCACGTCAAGTACCGCATCCTTATGGAAATAGAGCCTTGTACCGGGAGAAAGCGTCAGAGTAGCCCCCTCGGCCACATACAGGCTGTCATAAACTATGTAAGGCAGGCGTGAAGTAAGAGTCTCATCGGCCTCAATCCTTCTGCCCTTAAGTCTCACCGCATTCTGTCCCCGGGCCAACAGGCGCACGCACTGCACCTCACCGCTTTCCAGCACAAAACGTATTGAATCAAACGCGCTGAACACCTCGGTCTGATCAGTCTGTGTGATGTTGACCGAAACAAAGCAGAACAGGCTGTCACCGGCAGGGATCTCCAGGTCGGCTATCGTAGCGCCGCCCTCACCGTCCAGGTTCATGCGGAAAGCACTTGCCGAGCCGCCACCCATCAGGGCGTCAAACCTCAGGCCCACATCATTGGGGTTGTATATCCTGAATTCGGCCGATGCCGATGCCGCTCCCGTAAACACGGTGTCAAAACACACGGTATCGGCCGAAAATCCCAGCACATAACCGGAGTCCGTGCTGAATTTCCAGTCATCCGTGCATGACCATAAAGCCAGCAGCGGAAGCAGCATATTCACTAACCTGAAGCGTCTCATGTTGTTTTGGTGCGCTAAGTTAAAACGTAAATCACAAATAAAAAGTATCTTCGCGCCCGAAATGAAAGGCAGATTTATCAAATTCCTGAAAGACTGGATGCTGGTCATAGGTATGATCTCCGGAGCAGGAGCATATCTCATCTACTCCCAGATACCCTCCATACACACCGCCGGACCGGTTCTGGAGGCCATCTGCCGCCGCACACAGCCCATACTGCTTTTCCTGATGCTTTTCATCAGTTTCTGCAGGATAGAGCCGCGCCAACTCAAGTTCAAGCGCTGGCATTTACGCAACCTGGCATTACAGGTATCGGCCTTCCTGATTCTCTGCTTCACGGTAATCTGGGCCATGCACAGCCAAACCGCAACTGCGCTCTGGATACTGCGTCACCGCGTCCTCTTTGAGACCGGAATGCTCTGCATGATCTGCCCCACCGCCACGGCATGCGCAGTGGTAACAGGTAAACTGGGAGGTGATATGGCACAGGTTGTCATGTACACCATCATCATCAATCTGGCCGTATCGGTTGTGGTACCCCTGACCGTTCCCCTGCTCTATCCGCAGGCCGGAATAACCTTCATTGCAGCCTTCAGCCGCATCCTTGCCAAGGTATTCCCGCTTCTGATACTCCCCTGCCTTACCGCCTGGACAGTACGCTGGATAATGCCGCGCTTCCACCACTGGGTTGCCTCCAGGATAAACCTGAGTTTCTACCTCTGGAGCGTAGCACTCACGCTTGCCATCCTCATGAGCACCCGCGCCATCATACACAGCCGCTGCAGCATCGTCACACTGATAGGCATCGCAATTGTCTCACTGCTCTGCTGCATATTCCAGTTCGCCGTTGGACGACGCACCGGACGCAGGGAAGGCAGCCGCATCGAGGCCAGCCAGGCCTTCGGACAGAAGAACACCGTATTCGGAATCTGGATGGGCTACACCTTCTGGAATCCGCTGGTATCGGTAGCAGGCGGCTTCTACACCATCTGGCACAACGTCTTCAATGCGTGGCAACTCTATCGCAAGAACACGACAGCCGACCAGACTCAACAAGTCGGAGGCCAAGCGGTCTTAGGAAGACAACTTAGTAATTCAACTCCTTGGCTCACAGAACGACATGG
>JAZMZT010000107.1:0-16976 GCA_045586125.1 Bacteroidaceae bacterium
GGCCTATCCCTCCCATCCACACTAAGACGCTCTGAAAGGCATGAGTAAACTCCTACCTTCCAGAGCATCTTCTTGAGGACGGGCCCCTCCCGTTCACAAGCCCACGGGCGGCCATGGTTCCTGAGACCATACCCCCTGAATTTTACTTGTTCGATTCTATCACACCTTAGGAGAGGGTGCAAATGGAGTCTTTTTGTATATTTGTGATATGAAACATATTGGTCCACACGTATCAGCTTCCGGGGGTGTTTTCAATGCTCCGATTAATGCAATGGCAGTAGGCGCATCGGCCTTTGCCCTGTTCACCAAGAACCAGCGCCAGTGGTTTAGCACACCTTTGCAACAAACTGAAATTGAGAAGTTTAAGGCAGAGGCGTTGAAATCAGGAATTGAGCCGGAATACATACTTCCGCATGACAGTTACCTGATCAATCTGGGCAGTCCCGACCCTGAGGGACTGGAGAAATCACGTGCCTCATTCCTGGATGAAATGCAGCGCTGTGAACAGTTGGGTCTGACCATGCTCAACTTCCATCCGGGTAGTCATCTTAAGCAGATTACACCTGAAGAGTGCATGGACCTGATAGCAGAGAGCATCAACATCACTTTGGAAAAGACCAAGGGTGTAACTGCTGTAATAGAAAACACAGCAGGGCAGGGCTCAAACATTGGTTTCGCTTTCTGGCAGATAAAGCGCATAATAGACGGAGTGACCGATAAATCCCGCGTAGGAGTCTGCATAGACACCTGCCACACCTACACTGCCGGCTATGACCTCAAGAACGCCTACGAGAGCGTCTGGGAAGAGTTTGACAACCAAATCGGCATGAACTACCTTAGAGCGATTCATCTGAACGACAGCAAAAAGGAACTGGCAACACGTGTAGATCGTCACGACTCCATAGGCAAAGGCTTTCTGGGCCTGGACTTCTTCAAGAAAATAATGAAGGATGAGAATCTGAACCACATCCCCTTTATTCTGGAGACCCCCGATGAAACATTATGGGCTGAAGAAATAGAGCTGTTACACTCTTTTGAGTGATTTAGCCTAAATCAACTACTGTGATGCCGTGACCGCCGAACTGGATGTGCTCGTCGTGGTAGTCCCTGACGGCGGGAACGGTGTGGAGGTACTGGCGGATAAGGTTGCGTAGAATGCCGTTGCCGGTTCCGTGCAGGATTCGAACGCGACTCATGCCGATGAGGGTGGCATCGTCTATGAAGTGCATTACGGTCTGGATGGCTTCGTCACCACGCATGCCACGCACATCGATATCGGGCTTGAAAGCCAGTTTGCGGTTGTAGATGTCGTCGTGAGTCTGCTTGCTCACATATGTGGCGGTGCGAATCTCCTGAACCTTAACGGGCTGGGCGGGCTCCAGACGGTTTGCCTTGACCGATGTGGTTATCTGGCCGAATGCAACGGTAACGTCGCTCTTGTTGACCGATATCACCTCGCCAACCTGGGTCTGACCGGCCAGACGGACGGTGTCACCCACCTTGAACTGGCGCTTGACGTTAGACTGTTGGCTGTTGGCTGTTGGCTGTTGGCTGCCATCCGGTGTGTTATTTGCCTGAACAACAGGTTGCTGGGGTCGGAGAGCCTTGTCGCGTTTGCGCTGCTCGCGGCGCTCCTGGCTCTGGCGGATGCGCTCCATCTTGCGCTGTATGCGCAGTTCATCCTCGGAGTTGGCCTGGCGGTCATCGATAGTCTCCTTGAAATCAGTGAGTTCCTGACGTGCCAGACGGGTCAGCTCCTTATCGGCCTGAGCCTCACGGATGGTGCGTATGGTGTTCTCAATCATGGCGTTGGAGTCCTGGATAAGCTGATCTGCCTTTTCCTTGGCTTCACGTATGATTGACTTGCGCTCTTTCTGCAGCGATTCAAGTTCCTGACGGTGCTGCTCAATCTGCTGGTCCAATTGTTTCTCCAACTGATGCACGTTCTGGCGCTTGTTCTCCCAGTAACGCTTGTCACGGACGATGTCCTGCAGATATTTGTCGGCATTGACGTAATCGCGGCCTACAATCTGTGTGGCGTCCTCGATTACATCCTCGGGCAGACCTATCTTGCGGGCTATCTCAACGGCGAATGAGCTGCCTGGGTTGCCAATCTGCAGTATATAAAGCGGTTGCATCAGGTGGCGGTCATAGAGCATAGCGCCGTTGCGGATGCCCTCGTTGCCATCGGCATAGTGCTTGAGGTTCTGATAGTGGGTGGTTATTATGCCGAATACGCGGTTGCGGTTGAAACGCATCAGCACCGACTCGGCAATGGCACCGCCTATGTTGGGCTCCGTTCCGCTTCCAAACTCGTCAATCAAAATGAGTGAGCGGTTATCGGCATTCTTAATCATGTTCTTCATGTTGAGCAGATGGCTGGAGTAGGTACTCAGATCATCGTCTATGCTCTGTTCGTCGCCGATGTCAATGAATATGCTCTTGAATATGCCTGCGTGGCTGTTGGGGCGCATGGGCACGGGAATTCCGCACTGAAGCATGTACTGCAGCAGACCTACGGTCTTCAGGCACACAGACTTACCGCCAGCGTTGGGGCCCGATATCAACAGTATGCTGTTCTTGGAATCCAGGTCAATGTCCAGCGGAACAACCGTCTTGTCATGTTTGGCAAGCGAGAGTTTGAGCAGCGGATGCACGGCCTGTACCCAATCAACCACTGTCTTGCGCTCCATAATGGGCTTGCAGGCGTCAAAATCAAGCGTCAGACGGGCTTTGGCGCGGATAAAGTCTATCTGTGCCATAAAGCCGTATGATTCCAGTATTGAAGGAATCTCGGGGCGTATGGAGTCTGTAAATGCTATCAGTATGCGGGTAACCTCACGTTTTTCATCGGCCTCAAGTTCACGGATGCGGTTATTGGCCTCGACAACCTCCTCGGGCTCAATGAATACGGTTTTGCCCGATGCAGACTCGTCATGTACTATACCACGGATCTTGCGTTTGAGTCCGGGTGCCACAGGGAGTACCAATCGGCCGTCACGCATGGTTGGAGCGGCATCCTTGTCAACCAGACCGTCTGTCTGGGCCTGCTTTAGAATGCTGTTGAGTATGCGTGATATGCTGAATGACGTGTTGGTAAGGTCCATGCGGATGCGGTACAATTCGGGGCTGGCATTGTCCTTGAGCTTGCCGAACTTGGTCAGGATCTTGGCTATTCCCTGCGTTATGGATGGGAATACGGCTACGCTCTGGGCAAGTTCTGTCAGGTTAGGGTAGAGTCCCTGATTGTCCTCCTTGTTTAGGAACTCAACTATGCCGCTTATGGTCTCCAGTGAGCGCCACAGACCCAGCAGTTCAGCCTCATCGAGCCATGTGCCTACCACTTTTATGCGGGCCAGGGCCTCACGCAAGTCATGATAATTCTGATCGGGGAATGATTTGCCCTCGGTTAGTATCCTGACAAATTCCATGGTCTGGTCCAGGGCCTTCTCAATGGGCTGGAAATCAGTCATGAACTGCATATCGTCAACCAACTGGACACCCAGCGGGCATATGCAGCGGTCGGCGAGCATCTGTCTGATCTCGTCAAAACCGGTCTTATGTTCAAAATTGTCAGGATATATCATCTTACTTGACAAGAATGTTAATGTTGGTGGCTCCGGTACGTTTGGTTAGCCAGTCCTTTATCAGATCGATCTTGGGCTGTATATCGGTCTCATCCTGGAACGAGATGATGCAGATATATGCGGTATCGGTTGCCGCACCGTCGGTATTGTATGAAATATGGCGCTGTAGCGACATGTCGTTTATCTCGGGTACGAATATGCCAAGCTCACGGGTCATGTTGCTCACGGCAAGCGTATCGGCCGTACGTATGGATGAGAGTTGCTCCTGCAGATGTGAAATCTGGCGGTTCTTCTCGTTGAGCATCTCGGTGTAGTTGCTCTGCAGGGCCGTGATGGCTATTCCGCCGTCCTCCTGGTTTGACTGGCGCACCACCAGGTCAACCTTGGGCAGATGGTAAACGCTTGACATCTGGCCGCGTATGTTGTTTATCACATTCTCCGACAGGGGCTCGCCGAACAGACGTACCTCAATCACAGACTTCTTGCGCGGGTTGGCATTGTACTCATAGGTTGACTCCACAACGAATGTGTTGTCATATTTGAAAGCCTCATCCACAAAATTGCGGTAGTTGTTCTCAAACGATGACCTCTGTATGATTGAGATGGCTATCAGCACGCTGGGCAGGGTTACAATGATGATGACCGCAACCATTGCGCGCTTAAGTTTCTTGAGTTTGTCGGGTTCCAGTTCACCGATCATCTTGAATTTCATTACACGGGTTACGATGAACGATGCCAGCGCAATGAAAATGGAGTTGATGGTAAAGAGATAAAGGGCGCCCAGCATAAAGCGGAACTGCAGTGTGGCCAGTCCGTAGCCTACGGTGCAGAGTGGGGGCATAAGGGCGGTTGCAATGGCCACACCCGGAATTACGGTACCTGTGCGGTCCTTACGTGTCTGGGCAACCATGCCGGCCAGACCGCCGAAAAGTGCAATCAGAATATCGTATGTGGTAGGTTGCGTACGTGCCAGCAACTCGCTCTGGGTTGAAGTGATAAGCGGAAGCGTAAAGAATATGGCCGATGTGATAAGGCTTACCACAATCATAAACAGTAAGTTACGCAGTGATTCCTTGAGCAGGTTGAAATCATACACTCCCATTGAATAACCCATGCCGATGATAGGTCCCATGAGCGGGGATATAAGCATGGCGCCGATGATAACGGCCGTCGAGTTGGTGTTAAGACCAAGCGATGCAATGAATATGGCGAATATCAGGACCCAAAGGTTTGTGCCCCGAATCGTTATTCCCTTACGTATGTTAGAGTTTATCTCCTCCTGCGAAGCCGCATCAGCACCCAAAGCGAATCTCTCCAGCACCCTGTGCTTAAGGAACTCAGTAACCTTATTCTTGTCCATATTATAAATATTGGGTTATTTTTTCTGCAAAGTAATCAAAAAAGTGGGAGAGTGCTTGCTGTTTCCAAAAAAAATCTCCACCTTTGCACCGCTTTTAGGAAGGATGGCAGAGTGGTCGAATGCGGCGGTCTTGAAAACCGTTGACCTTCACGGGTCCGGGGGTTCGAATCCCTCTTCTTCCGCGAAAAAAATAAGGGTCGCAATCGCGACCCTTATTTTTGTTTAATCTTCTATCTCTTACCTTGAAATATTGATCTTGTAGACCTTGGTCTGCTTGCTGGTGGTACCGGGGAAGAGGTACTCGGCAGTGATGACGGCGGTGCCTTCGTCACCCTTGATCTGCTCTACCCAGAACTGCATGGTTGACCAGAGGCACTCTACAGATACCTTTGACTTCTGACCGGGCTCCAGCTTGTAGTCCATCTCATAATGAGTGTTGTCGGTGTAACCGTTGTTGTCATTTGAGTGAACGGGCTCGGCGGGAAGCTCAATCTCCTTACCGCCAATCTTGACATTGAGAGTGGGAGGTACGGGGCGCTTGAGTGATGTGGTCTTGGTGCTGAATCCGCAGCCGTAGAACTGACCCAGAGCGCCGTCAACGGCAGCGTCAAATACCAGATAGATGGCGTGCTTGCCCTCAACATCATCAACAAACTCAGATACATCGATTGTATATTTCTCAAGCTTGTCTACCGGTGAGTTTGCGGGAATCTTGATCTTACCGATCTCCTTACCCTTCCAAACGTCATTCTTCCAGGGGCCGTCCATCATAACCTTGATGTTGATGCCGCCTTCACCTGAAGTGCGCTTGAACCAGATGCTGAATGATGAGTGCTGCTTTGATGTTGTGCCGTCAAATGCCTCGATACCCTTGGTGTCCTTCTTGAGACCACCCAGACCGAAGTACTTGTAACCGATGATATCGCCGGCGTCAACGTTGCAGATCTGCTCGTTGTTCCAGATATCCCAGTTGTCCTGCAGTGAGTTACGGTTCTGACCGCCATCCTTATTCATGAATACGCAAGCGTAACCTGCTGAATAGTAAGCGTAGGGGGGAAGACCGAAGATGTTGAAGCCCTCGGATGTAACCTCGGCGCCGGTGTACTCGTCACCGTTTGAAGCCTTGGCTGTCCAAACCTCATCGGGAGCATAGGGATCATAACCTGTGATGACTACCTTACCGCCCTCAGAAACCGGCTTCTCGTCCCATGTGATCTTGACGGGAGCAACCATTGCCTGACGGGCGTTACCGTTGCCGCGCGGAGGACGATGGTAGAATATGTACCACTGGCCGTTTATCTGCTCGATACTGCCGTGGGTGTTGTGTGCAAAGTTGGCTGTGATAAGCTTGGTGCCGTCCTCATTGAGGATAGGACCACGTGAGTCAACAGCTACACCGCCGCTCTTCCAGGGACCCAGAGGAGAATCGCCGTAGCAGTAACGCAGGGCTGAGTTGGTTGAGCCCAGACCGTAGTCAGGACCTGAGTAACCTGAGAATATCATCACGTACTTGTTACCGACCTGACGGATTGAAGATGCCTCAAAGAAGTTAAAGTCACCGGGATTCTGACCCTCGGCAAGAGCAGTGTAGACTGTTCCCTGACGGTCACGAACCACACCGTAGCGTGAGCTGGCGGGCAGCAGAGGATCAACGGGAGTGGTGCCGGGACGTACCGAGTACATGGTCTCCTGGTCAAGCTGGGCACCTGTTGAGTGCTGGAATCCCCAGAATCCGTATGCACGGAAGCCCTTTGCGTAGTCGGGATCGTTCTTATCGGTAATCTTCTCAATGAATACTGACGGGTCAAAGCCGATGCAGCTGCCTGCAATTGCAGCCTCATTCTCGTCAAGGTTCAGGGGAGTGAAGGGGCCGTCGGGACGGTCACCCTTGCAGACCATAGCCTCACGACGGGGACCACGGCTGTGGGGATACAGATAATATACCTTCTTGTCCTTACCTTTGGCATCCTTCTCGATAACCTCAACCAGATCAGGAGCGTACATGACGTCCCAACGGCCGTTGGCAGCCTGATATGTGAATACCGGACCGTCATCACGCCACTCGTTCAGGTTCTCAACGGGTGCTGACCAGATACGGATATCGGGACCGCAGTAACGGTTGGCGCTTACATCGTGTGAGCCGATGATATATGCACGGTAATGTCCGGGACGGTCGGGATCCTCGAATACCTTGGGCTCGCCGTCGGGTACATGCTCCCAAAGAGGCAGATAGGGGTTACCGCGACCACCGTAGTTATGAACGAAACGCTGTGAAGCCTTCAACTGGCCCTCCTGGACCTTCTTCGCAGCGGAAATGTTCTGTGTGGACAGAACCAAAGCACACGCCAAGAGCAGCATGATGCTTCTGAAAAGTCTATTGGCTGTCATATTAGATAATTGGTTATTTGGTTATTTTATTTCCTTTCTATTTAGATTGCAAAAATAGGAAAAAGTTAAACGTCATTCCGGATTATTTACATAATGTTGGGTGTATCCCATTTGTGTGTCTCAGTGCAGTTGAGCATTATTGTCTCGGTGCCTATCTGTATCCTGAATTCACCTTCCTCGAGAATCCACTTGCCGTCGGCGCCTACAAATGCCAGGTCACTGGCCTTGATGCTCAGCTGCACGGTCCTGGTCTCACCCGGAGCAAGTTCAATCTTGGTAAACTCACGCAGGCGGCGGACATCGGGCGAAACACTGGCTACAAGGTCGCTGCTGAACAGCAGGATGCTCTCCTTGCCGCTGGCGGAGCCGGTGTTCTGAACATCGACAGTGAAGGTTAACTGGTCTTCTGAAGTGAATTCAGACTTGTCTGCCTTGAGGTTTGAGTATTTGAATGTTGTATAACTCTTTCCATAACCGAAGGGCCACTGTACCGATACCACTGCATCATAGTCATAGGCGCCCTGCATCTTGTCAACCTCCTGACAGGGCTTGTAGTCATAGGTGATGAGTGAATGTACCTCCTTGGGGTAGGTAAAGGGCAGACGGCCGCTGAAATTGGCGTCACCGGCCAGCAGGTTGGCCAGGGCGTCGCCGCCGTAGTTGCCGGGCAGCATGATGTCTGTGACGGCGTTTGCCAGAGGCTCTATATCGGCTATGATACGTGCACGTCCCTCGTTGAGTATCAGCACGATAGGCTTGCCTGTTGAAACAAGGGCCTTGACCAGGTCACGCTGGTTCTTGGACAGTGTCAGGTCCGATATGTTACCGGGAGTCTCGCAGTAGGAGTTCTCGCCGATGCACGCTACGATGACATCGGCCTTGCGGGCTGCGGCTACGGCTTTGTCAATCTCGGGGCGGGCCTCGGCCTCGAATGTGGCGCCACGGGTATAGCGTACGCCCTGCTCAAGGATCACGTTGTCTGCGCCGAACTTGTTGACCATGGCTTCATAGATGGTGTTGTACTGTGAAGCGCACATATCGGCTATATCACCCTGCCAGGAGTAACTCCAACCGCCGTCAAGGCAGCGCATGCTGTTGGCGTTGGGGCCTGTGAGCAGTATCTTTACGCCCTTTTTGAGGGGCAGGGTGCCGTCGTTCTTGAGCAGTACCATGCTCTCCTCGGCTGCATGCAGGGCAACTTCAGCATGCCTGGCACTGGCAAACTCCGTGTATGCCTTGGGATCTGTATAAGGTGTGCCGAACAATCCCAGGCGGAATTTCATGCGCAGGATGCGGCGTACGGCATCGTCGATGCGGCTCATGGGGACTGAACCTTCCTCAACAAGTTCCTTCAGGATATCGCAGAACTGCAGGCTGTAGGGGTCCATGGACATGTCTATGCCGGCATTGATGGCCATCTTGATAGCCTCTTTCTTATCCTTGGCTACCTTGTCGCGGTTGTACAGGTTGTCTATATCTGCCCAGTCTGTAAGGATCATTCCGTCCCAGCCCAACTGCTCCTTGAGCCATACGGTCAGGAGTTCATGGTTGGCGTGTGTCATGACGCCGTTAACCATACCTGAGTTGACCATGATGTTCAGGGCACCGGCGCGGATACCGGCCAGATAGGGTGCAAAATACTTCTCACGCAGTTCCAGAGGGCTGATTACAGCCGGTGTGCGGTCCTTGCCCGATACGGGGACGCCATAACCGATGTAGTGCTTGAGAGATACGGAGATGTGCTGATTGTTTATATGATTGGGATCTGTTCCCTGAAATCCGGTAACGGCAGCCTGGGCCATGGCGGAATTCACATATGCATCCTCACCGAAATTCTCCCAGCAGCGTGACCAGAGTTGGTTGCGGCTAAGGTCAAGTGTGGGGCAGAAGGTCCAGGGGACATTGCTGGCACGGGTCTCGTATGCAGTGATGGCGGCAGCCTCGTGAGTGGCCTGACGGTTGAACGTGGCGCCCATATTGATGTTCTGGGGGAACAATGTTCCGCCGCTGGTGTATGTGGTGCCGTGGTTCTGGTCAAGTCCTATGAGGCAAGGTATTCCCATGACATCCAGAGATTTATCCTGTATTTTCTTAACAATGGCGTACCATTCATCGGGGGTGGGAGGTACGGTCTGCGGATTATTGAGCAGGGATCCTACCTTGTATTTGCCTATTACCTCCTCAAGTTTGTCATCGTCAACGACAAACTTGCCGCTGCGGTCGGTATGACCCACGGTGGGAAGGTTCAACTGAAGCATTTGACCTATCTTCTCGTCAAGGGTCATTTTCTTGAGAGTGGCCTCGACATTTTTCTCTATCTGTGAGTCGTAGGCGTAAGACAGGGTTGATTTTGGCGTTTTGTTACATGCTGCAAGTATGAACAGCGGAACCAAAAAGGACAATTGTCTGATAATTCTCATAAATATTGGGTTTTGTCAGTTATTTCTATTCAATAAGGTCCCACAGGAGCGGGAAATCCTGCTCGGCAATGCCTTTGGAGGCCAGGATAGGGCGGTCCTTGTTGAATTCGGCCTCAAACTCCTCAGGGCCCATCATGCTGCGGCTCTGACGGTACAGGGAGACTGCGCGCTGGATATTGCCTTCAACAAAGTAGGCGTGACCGGCGTTGAGGCAGTCATTTGCGGTAGGCTTCAGTTTGAGCAGTTTATCGTAATACTCTATGGATTTGTCAGTTCTGCCGGCCAGGAAGGCGCACCAGCCGATGGCTCTCCACGCCTTGGGATAGTCAGGTTTAAGGTAATCCACCTTGAAGAAACGTGTCAGGGCATCGTCATAACGCTTCAGGTCAACCAGGCAGTCACCTATCTGAATTTGCAGCGACAGGTTATCGGAACTCCTTTTCTCGGCCTGCAGGAGCATCTCAAGAGCCTGTTCGGGCTGTCCCAGAATACGCAGGCACTGGGCCGAATGGCGAAGGGTCCAGTTGTTGTCGCTCTGGAGTATATCTGAGCGGTGATATGCCTCAAGAGCCTCCTTATATGACTGTGTGCGCTGAAGGGCGTATCCCATCTGCTGGTAAAAACGGTAATCAGTGGAATAGGGGTGCGCGGTGGATTCCATCAGGCGGAATGCCTGCACGGCTTCCTGATAGTAGTTCTTGCCAAGAAGCCAGGCGGCTATAGCCTGCTCTGACTCTGCGGTTTGCAGAAGAGGTGATACAGGGTTGTCTGTCAACAGGTTAAGGTTGCCGTCAAAGGGGTTGCGGAACTCGTGGCGGCGGCTGAACAGGTTGAAGAAACGGTACAGGTCATGGGCGTACTGACGGGCCGAGAAGGTCTCTGTGACATTCTGGGGCGATGCGCTTGTGGCTTTCTCATCCATGGCCTCAAGGGCCTCTTCATTTATCTGTCCCGTAAGCAGGTCACGCTGCTCACGCGGTATCTGTGAGAAGGTGAGCGCTATTGAATATTTGTCAGAATTGCAGAAAATACCGCTGGAGAGCATTGATTTGCCTATTGTAGAGGCTAATGCATCGTCTCCAAGGGCTTTGCGGACATCGGGCTGGTCCATGCTGAATATGCGGAACCAGTTGTGTATCTCGCGGAAGAAGGGGTAGTTCTTTAGGTTTGAGAAAGTGCTCATGTAGACATCGGCCCCTTCCATCTGGAGTTCGGACATCTGCATGAGTTTGTCCTTGATTTCAGGTTTCTCAATCCACTCGTTCCAGTCAGGGCTGACATCGTCACGCTCCAGTTCCTCACGCATAAGGTCACCCAGTTTGGGGTTGCGCAGCATTGTGGGGATGAATTCCTCACGCATACGGCGGTCAATCTCCTTGGTCTCACGGCACAGCAGCAGTGACATCTGGACCTTGAGCATACGCTCGGTGATGCCTGGAACGTCCTGCAGAAGGCTGATGCGGTTGGTTACCTCGGGGAAGTAGGGTATGAGTTCCTTGTAAGCGCCCAGCGTCACAGCCAGTCCGGTAAGGGCGCGGACTGATACGGCCGTACTCAGGTTCTCGGCTGCCTGGCAAAGGAATATGCACTTGAGTGGGTCAAAACGCTCCATCAGGGAGAGTGTCACAGCGCTTAGGGCAAGTGCTGAATCATCTTCCATAACAAGCGGAGAATCAATCAGTTCAAGCAGTGATGCTGAATCTTGGGCAGTCCACTCTCCGTTGGTCCAGATAAGGTCAAACAGAAGGCCCAGGTTGCGCTCGTGCGATTCTGTATCACCCAGTTCAACAAAGGATTCCAGAGCCAGACGCAGTCCTTCTATGTTCTCAGTCCTGGAGAGGCGTGAACGCAGGTGCTGGTAGTAGAGAAGCATGGATTCGGGTTGCAGACGCGCCTGAAGCACATCGTCGTTGAGCAGCAGGGCACGGCGTACCAACTGGCGGTAAACCTCGTTGCGGTGCTCATCGGGCGAACCCTGGCTGTAATACTGCAGCATGTACCTGTAGGAACGGTCTATATCCTCAAAACGGGACGATGCGGACCAATCGGCCACACCTGACATCTGGGCCTGGATCTGCTCCAACGCCTCCTTTAGATGTGCATTCAGCAGGAGTTCCCTGATGTGCTGTGCACGCTTTTTTATATCTTCCTCTACACCCATAATAAAAGAAACCGCAGGAACGGATGCCCTGCGGTTTCAAATTTACTAAAAATATTCGGATTAACCCTTGATAGCAGCGATACCGGGCAGAACTTTACCCTCGATAGCCTCAAGAAGAGCACCGCCACCGGTTGATACGTATGATACCTTATCGGCAAAACCGAACTGCTTAACAGCGCTTACAGAGTCACCGCCACCTACGAGTGAGAATGCACCGTTCTTGGAAGTTGCATTGGCAACTGCGGTAGCGATAGCCTTTGTACCGGCCTGGAAGTTGCTGAACTCGAATACACCGGCAGGACCGTTCCAGAGGATGGTCTTGGATGACTCTATTACACCGGCCATAGCCTTTGCAGAAGCAGGACCTATATCCATACCTTCCCAACCGTCGGGTACGTTGTTGTTGTCAACAACCTGAGTGTTGGCGTTGTTGTCGAACTTGTCGGCAGCGAGGCAGTCAACGGGGAGAACGATGTTTACGCCCAGCTCCTTAGCCTTGGCCAGAACTGCCAGAGCAACGTCTACCTGATCAGGCTCGCAGAGTGAGTTACCAACCTTACCGCCCTTGGCAAGAACGAATGTGTAGGCCATACCGCCTATGATTACCAGATTGTCAACCTTCTGGAGCAGGTTCTCAATGATGGTGATCTTTGAAGATACCTTTGAACCACCGATGATGGCGGTTACAGGCTTAACTGAGTTGTTCAGAACCTTCTCAACTGCAACAACCTCCTTCTCCATCAGATAACCGAACATCTTGTGGTCAGCGTCAAAGAAATCGGCCATAACGGCTGTGGTGGCGTGCTTGCGGTGAGCGGTACCGAATGCGTCGTTTACATAAACATCGGCGTATGAAGCCAGAGTCTTGGCGAACTCCTTCTGAGCGGCCTTGAGTTCCTTCTTGGCTGCATCGTATGCGGGATCCTCCTTCTCAATGCCACGGGGTTTGCCTTCCTCCTCAGCGTAGAAACGAACGTTCTCAAGCAGCAGAGCCTCACCGTCCTTAAGAGCGGCAACCTGCTC
The DNA here is from genome assembly GCA_045586125.1 of Bacteroidaceae bacterium. GTDB lineage: Bacteria > Bacteroidota > Bacteroidia > Bacteroidales > Bacteroidaceae > Colenecus. The sequence continues at coordinate 12,940 of JAZMZT010000107.1, forward strand.
CTGTGCCTTTGCGCAGTCCTCAGCGAACTTTACGTCAACACCAAGGCACTCTGATACATGCTTCAGAATGTACTTGAGTGAGTACTTGGGATCCGGGTTCTTCTTGGGACGACCCATGTGTGAAGCGATGATAAGACGACCGCCATCGGCGATGATCTTCTTCAGGGTGGGCATAGCAGCGACGATACGGGTATCATCGGTGATGTTGAAATTCTCATCAACGGGAACGTTGAAGTCTACGCGTACGAAAGTCTTCTTTCCGGCGAAATTGAATTGATCAATTGTCATAATTCTGTTTGTTTATGGTTAAATTATTTCTCTCTGTTCTGAAAAAACTTGGAGTAGGGCGGCAGATCCTGGGTAAGCCATACGTTACCTCCGATTATGGTGTCATGTCCGATGGTTATGCGGCCAAGTACCGATGTGTTGGAGTAGATGACCACGTTGTCCTCGATGATAGGATGGCGCGGTACGTTTATGGGATTGCCGTTCTCGTCAAACTTGAAACTCTTGGCACCAAGTGTAACTCCCTGATAGAGTTGTACATGATTACCGATGATTGCAGTCTCTCCGATAACCACTCCTGTGCCGTGGTCTATGCTGAAATACTCACCGATGCGGGCACCCGGATGGATGTCAATACCTGTAAGCGAGTGAGCAAGTTCAGTGATTATGCGGGGCAGGATGGGTACTCCCAACTCAAGCAGGCGGTGTGCCATACGGTAGTGGTACATGGCTACCAGTGACGGGTAGCACAGGATTACCTCCTCATGGCTTACGGCTGCGGGGTCACCGTCAAAGATAGCCTTGACATCGGTTCCCAACAGGCGGCGGAGTTCAGGAATGCTCTCTATGAACTGCTGTGAGATTTCTTCGGCACAACAAGGTGTAGACTCATGGAATATCCGGCTGATATAGTCAATCTGGTGTGACAGAATGGTATACAGGCGGCTTAAAGACGTGGAGAGGTCAACCGCTCCAAAGAAATTGCCGAACACCACATGGCGGAACAGCTTGACCGCCTCCTTTATCTCGGCACGGTCAATGGAGCGCTCCTCAACCTTGGGGATGTACTTATCGGCTTTCTGCAGGGACTTTTTTACATCCCGGATGCTTTCAAAAATGTCTTTCTTTTCCATTGCCTACTGGTAACAGACCGCAAAATTAATCAAAATCACGCAAACATATGTCATTAAGGCAGCAATTTGCACATTTTGGTGAACGAGCGGTACATACGTACCGGCCGTGAAGTATAAGCCAGTGGTGTGCCCGTGAAAGCTGATCCTTGTGGAAATACTTAACCAACTCTTTTTCAACGCTTAACGGAGTGGTGCAGCGCTTGGGTACAAGACCTATGCGGTGACTTACGCGGAAGACGTGGGTATCAACCGGCATCGCCTGGCCGCCGAATGCAACTGCAAGCATCACGTTTGCGGTCTTCCGGCCTACACCGGGCAGAGAGGTCATCTCATCCATGGTATCCGGTATCCGGCCGTCAAACTTATCGCAGACCATACGTGCCATCTCCGCCAGATGCTGTGACTTGGAGTTGGGGTATGAAACACTTTTTACGTAGGGGAATATCTGCTCAGGTGTGGCTGCTGCCATATCCTGAACGGTGGGAAATGCCTCAAAGAGTGCCGGGGTTACCATGTTGACGCGCTTATCGGTACATTGGGCCGACAGCATGACGGCTACCAGGAGTTGGTAGGGAGATGAAAAATGCAGCTCGGTGGCGGCATGGGGATACTCCTTGGCCAGCCTCTGGCTGCATAAATCATATAATTCCCTTTTTTTCATAGGGAAGTGTTATCAGTTTGCTGCCTCAAACTCCTTGAGGAAGCGGACATCGTTCTCAGAGAACATGCGCAGGTCCTTGACCTGATATTTGAGGTTGGTGATACGCTCTATACCCATTCCGAGAGCGAATCCTGTGTATTCCTTGCTGTTTATACCGTTCAGTTCCAGTACGTTGGGATGTACCATTCCGCAACCCAGGATCTCAACCCAACCGGTACCCTTGCAGAATGCGCAGCCCTTGCCACCGCATATGTTGCAACTGATGTCCATCTCGGCCGAAGGCTCGGTGAAGGGGAAGTAACTGGGACGCAGACGTATCTTGGTGTCGGGACCGAACATCTGCTGTGCAAATGAGAGCAGTACCTGCTTGAGGTCTGTGAAACTTACGTTCTTGTCAACGTAGAGAGCCTCAACCTGGTGGAAGAAACAGTGTGCGCGGTAACTGATGGCCTCGTTACGGTATACACGACCCGGGCAGATGATGCGGATAGGGGGCTGTGAAACCTCCATTACGCGGCTCTGCACTGACGATGTGTGGGTACGCAGTATGATGTCGGGATGTGCCTCTACAAAGAAGGTGTCCTGCATATCGCGTGCGGGGTGATCCTCGGCAAAGTTCATGGCTGAGAATACGTGCCAGTCATTCTCTATCTCGGGACCGTCGGCCAGAACAAAACCTAAGCGTGAGAATATCTCGATAATCTCATTCTTGACAATGTTCAGCGGGTGGCGGGTACCAAGTTCTACGGGGTAGGCGGTACGGGTCAGGTCGGGCTTCTCATCAACGGCTTTCCTGGCCTCGAATGCCTCCTTTAGACTGTTGATCTTGTCCTGAGCCATGTTCTTGAGCTCATTCAGCTTCTGTCCTATCTCGCGCTTCTGCTCATTGGGCACGTTGCGGAAATCGGCCATAAGGTCATTGATGGCGCCTTTCTTGCTTAAATACTTGAGTCTCAGGGCTTCCAACTCATCGGCTGACTGTACCTTGAGGTTGTTTATCTCAGCGATTAACTGTTCAATCTTCTCTAACATCGCGGTTACTGTTTTTCGGAGTGCAAAATTAGCAAAAAATGAGTGGAACACCAACTAGAATGAGTATTTTTGCAGCATGACAGTAAGAGACAATTGTTCACTTGCGGACAGGAATACATTCGGTATGGACGTCAGGGCAAACAGCCTTATAGACTGGGCCACTACCGATGAACTCAAGAACGCCCTACAGGATATTGAGAAGCCCGTTCTGATGATAGGAGGAGGCAGCAATCTGCTGTTTATGGGCGATTTCAAGGGTACCGTTCTCCATTCCACGATTTCATCCATAGAGATAATTGGAAGCGCCGATGACCACGTTTATGTGAAGGTGGGAGCAGGTGTGGTTTGGGATGATTTTGTTGCATGGTGTGCCATTAACGGTTTCTGGGGTGTTGAGAACCTGTCAGCCATACCAGGTGAGGTGGGAGCGAGCGCAGTCCAGAACATAGGCGCATACGGCGTTGAGGCAAAGGACGTTATAGATACCGTTCAGACTATATGCCTGGCCGATGGCAGCGAACGAGATTTCAGCAACCGGGAGTGCAACTACGCATACCGCCAGAGCATTTTCAAGAATGAACTGAAGGGCCAGTATGCCGTTGCATACGTGATATATACGCTCTCCAAGGTTCCGCAGCCCAGGCTGGGTTACGGTGCGCTTGAGCAGGAGGTGGAGCGTCTGGGCGGTCCCACGCTCTCAAACATAAGGCAGGCCGTTATTGCCATCCGTGAGAGCAAACTGCCTGATCCAAAGGTACTTGGCAATGCCGGTAGTTTCTTTATGAACCCCGTCATATCAGAGCAGGAGTTCAATATAATAAGGAGCAACTATCCTGACGTGCCGTCATATCCCGCTCCCGGCGGCGTGAAGGTTCCTGCCGGTTGGCTGATAGAGAAAACAGGCTGGAAAGGCCGCTCGCTGGGTCCTGCTGCCGTTTATGAGAAGCAGGCACTGGTACTGGTGAACAAGGGTGGAGCCACCGGGGCCGATGTCAAGCGCCTGGCCGACACCATCATAGCCGATGTCAAACAGAAATTCGGAATAACACTCTCCACAGAGGTTAACTACATATGAAACTTACTTTCCTTGGAACAGGAACATCAATAGGCGTACCCGAGATGCGCTGCCACTGCCAGACATGCATGTCAACAGACCCGCATGACAAGCGTCTGCGCACATCGGCCCTGATTGAAACAGACACCAC
>JAZMZT010000108.1:0-3791 GCA_045586125.1 Bacteroidaceae bacterium
AGAGGACTGTGTACCGTTACCTGCAGGCATTCAAGGATGCGGGCCTGAAGGTTATCTGCCGTTACGGCTCCGTCTATAAGATAGAGAAGTGGTGGCAGGCATGGGATGATAAGGAACCCACCAAACAAAAGACCGACTGCAACAATATCAATCCGGAGCGCGGCATAGTGCTGCAGCGCCCACTGCAGGATTTGAAGCGTCCGGACGGGACGTATGAGCTGCTGGAGCAGTTCAACGACAAGGGGTTCATGAGTGACATGCCCTACCTGCAGAAGTGCGTGGCTAACGTGGACCTACTGGTGACTGCCTCCAGCCGCCACAAGAAGGTGCTGCTGAAGAGCTACGCATCAAACGACTGGAACAGGTTCTGCTCCCGTACGATTGAACCATACGACTTACCGTTCTACTACAACTTTGTGTGGGCCTACGACTGCGAGCTGAAGCGCAACATACTGATGCGCGTAAGCCGCATGGACGAAATCAGGATTCTGGACGAGGACTGGCAGAACGAGGAGCAGCATAGGAAGCAGAACATGGACGCCTGGGGCTGCTACGGCTGGCGGACATACCCCATAACCCTGAGGATAACGATGAAGGTAAGGAACCTGCTGGAGGAGGCCTACCCCATGAGCATGATGACCATGGAGCCCGACCCCCAGAGCGAGGACGGCAGCCATTGGATCCTGAAAACCGAGGTGTGCAGTTTCAGCGGCGTAGCCCAGTTCATAATGGGTCTGATTAAGGAGGTGGAGATACTGGAGGGCGAAGGCCTGAAGCGGCATCTGAAGAAGAAGCTTCTGGAGACTCAGGAAATTATAGACCGACTGTAATTCAAAGGACATTCAATTACGCTATATTCTGTCAAAATTTTGAGATATTGCCATTTTATAGTTATCTTTGTCTCTGCTATGACAGATTGTGAACAATATATTATTAAGTATGCGACCGACAAGGATACATTCCGTGCAGCTGATTTGCTTGTTGATGCCGCAAATAGTGGTTTTACAGATACAACTGTGAACTGGACATTGCGTAAACTGACTGCCGAAGGGAAGCTGTTCCGCACGGGGCGCGGTGTTTATTCTGTAAAGGGGAAGCAGCAGTTCAGGAATGAGCCGGACGAAAATCTGATAACACTGGCCAAGGAAATAAGCGGAAAGTATTATTCTGTTAAGACATGCTTTTACAAGGGTACTATCCTGACGCCGCTGCTGCATCATCTTGCGTACAACGCGCTGACTTACATTGAAGTTCCGCGTGAACTCACTGAAATCTTGTTCCACAGGCTGAAGGAAACAAGTGATAGAGTGTGGCTAAAGCCATCACGTGAAATCATGCAAAACTACATAGACTTGTCACAGCCCGGAATAATAATCAAGCCCATTATATCAGGTTCACCCACCACTATGGAATCTGGTATTCCCATGCCTACACTGGAGAAACTGCTTGTAGATACCTTTTGTGATGAAGACTATAATTATCTGCATGGAGGTGAATGGCAATATATGATTGAGAACGCATTCAGTCTCTTTACAGTCAACCAGTCACGTCTGCTGCGTTACGCCGGTCGCCGGGGCAAGCTGCAGGAAATAACAACCGCAATCAAACCATATATACTATGATACGCAAAGAATGTTTTACCAGAGAATGGATTGAAACCGTAAGCGAACGCTTTCATTATAACGATTTGAACCTCATAGAGAAGGTTATAAGAGCTTTCTCACTTGTAAATATGCTAAGTGAGTCTGGTTGTCCCTATATATGGAAGGGCGGTTCATGCCTGATGCTCCTGCTGGGATCAGGCCTGCACAGACTGAGTATAGATGTAGATATAGTCTGCCCACCCGGTACTGACATAGAGAAGTATCTGGCAAAGTTCCCGGAATACGGATTTACTGGCCGTGAAACGATAGAACGTGAGCAGCGCGGAACGGCAGTTCCAAAATCACATGAGAAACTGCACTACAGGGTGGCGTACCTATCCCAAACTGAACGGACAGAAACCATTCTGTTAGACATACTTTATGAAGATACCCAATATGAGAAGGTTGAAACCCTGAAAGTGGAGAACCCGTTCATACTCATAGACGGAGAACCACTTACGGTACAGATACCCTCAGTCAATGATATCCTGGCCGATAAGTTGACAGCTTTTGCACCGAATACGTCCGGCATTCCATACTACAAAAACGGTGTACCAAAATTTGTAGAGGTAATAAAGCAACTCTATGACGTGGGCCGTCTGTTTGATAATATGACAAGTCTGGCCACAGTAAAGAAGGTCTTTGACCGTATAGTTCCCATAGAACTGGCATACAAACACCTGCCGGCAGATGCGGCGCCGGTATTCCAGGATATCCGCGACACAGCATTATGCCTTGCTACGAGGGGAAAGGCTGGACAAGGTGATTTTGATGCACTGCAAAATGGTATCAATTATATCCGTCCATTTATGTATCAGAGTAAATACTACATAGAAAATGCCATAACCGATGCCGCCAAGGCTGCATATCTGGCCACCGCTATTGAGAAGGGAACCGATATCATCCAGATATATGATCCTGCCAAGGAGGCTCCAGATCTGCTTCCAACGGTGACCAACAAACTGAACAAGCTGCGTTTGGCTCAGCCAGAGGCATTCTATTATTGGGCAAAAATCAGCCAATTGCTATAAAGGAGACAAAGTTTGCCCAAGCTGACGATACTGAATATGAGAAAGTTATGAGCAAACTTGCCCAAGCATTGCCCAAGTAACGCCCATGCATTTAAGAACCATACTGGCCACTTGTAGGAAAGAAGTTCCACTATCGGTTCTGATGGAAGCCTCGTCCGCTACGTCAAGAAGAACATTTATCCGTAAGATTACCGGTCCTGTTCTGGAAGCTGGTCTTATAGCGCTGACCTATCCCGATAACCCGCGACATCCACAGCAGAAATACTATCTGACAGATTTGGGACTGGCCATATTGGAAGAACTGGAGAAAAAAGGCTCGTGACACAGGGAACTGATACTTTTGTGTCCCAGCTATAGGAACTGAAAGAAACAACTCATGGTTTAAAATTCATAGTATTAGATTTAAGGTGCCGGTAAGCCCCTGGAGTTTTGTGACTTCAATTTGCGATTTGGGAGGTGGATCCTCTCAAGGACTCTGGGGGAGCAAAGATGTGAATATTATTGGGACATAGATTGTTTATTTATAAGTTTGCGAATAAATAAGCAACCTGTCATCGGACTTATCGGACAAAAAGAAAGGGACACCGGAAAGTGCCCCTTTTGTTGTGCTAATCGGCCCAGCTATTCAATTATGTATTTGCCTTGGTAGGACTGGCCATCGGAGAGTGTGAGTTTAAGGTGATACTCTCCGGGGGCTGGGGAGGCGGTGATGACTAGCGTGTTGGTGGCGGCGGCATCGGACCAGACCTGGTTGTCACTGTAGCGCGTTACCTTGGCGTTGATGTAGGTGATGGTGGTGTCGGCATTGATGTACACTACTCCGTCCTGAAAGTAACATTGCGGTGCCTGTGCGGCGCTGCGGGGGCCGGGATTGGGGAATGGATTCGGCTCCGGTGTGATGGGGATGGGAATGGGCTCATCGGGGATGATGCGCGGACCGGGATTTGTAGGTGTCGGTACCTGTTTGACAGGGATGACTTCAGGATCCGGGTCTGAAGGGCCGCCTCCGGGTGACTGTGCCATTACGCTGATTGATAAACTGGGCATGAGAGCCAATGCGATCACTAAGAGTTTTTTCATGTTGAGTTTCATGATAATAATGGTTTTAGATTAACAG
>JAZMZT010000109.1:0-2785 GCA_045586125.1 Bacteroidaceae bacterium
TGCGTAACATAGAAGTGGTGCAGGAGCCTGTTGACTGGGATCTGGTATTTGAAGTCCGTGAAATAATAGGCAACCAGCAGAGGGTTACCTGGTGCAACTCATGATGAAGATAATAGACACCCATTCACATCTGTGGCTGCGTCAGGACACTGTCGTAAACGGCATGCCCATACGCACGCTTGAGAACGGACGCTCCCTTTTCATGGGTGAGATCCGGCAGATGGTACCCCCGTTCATCATTGACGGACGCAACACCGCCGAGATATTCCTCTCAAACATGGACTACGCCCAGGTGACCGCAGCCGTAGTGGTGCAGGAGTTCATTGACGGCATCCAGAACGACTACCTGGCCGATGTCCAGAAACGCTATCCCGACCGCTTCATTGTATGCGGCATGGCCGATTACCGCAAGCCCGGATATCTGCAGGAGGTTCGCAGACTGATAGGACAGGGATTCAAGGGAATAGCAATACCCGGACACCGCCTGCAGACACCTCAGGGACGTGTCAGCCTGACCTGTCCCGAAATGATGGAGATGTTCCGCCTTATGGAAAAGAGCGGAGTATTCCTGTCCATAACACTTGAGGACGGAGCGGTCCAGGTGCCTGAGATGGAAGAGGTCATACAGGAGTGCCCCGGTCTGAAGATTGCGGTAGGTCATTTCGGAATGGTGACCATTCCCGGCTGGATGGAGCAGATCCGACTGGCCCGCCACAAGAACGTAATGATAGAATCTGGCGGAATAACCTGGCTTTTCAACGATGAATTCTACCCGTTCAAGGGAGCCGTCAAAGCCATACGCCAGGCAGCCGACGAGGTCGGTATGGACAAACTCATGTGGGGTTCGGACTACCCGCGCACCATCACAGCCATCACCTACCGCATGTCATACGATTTCATACTGAAAACCCCTGAATTCACCGATGAATCCAAGGAACTTTTCCTGGGACTCAACGCAGTGAAATTCTACGGTATAGAGACTGAAATAGATTTACCTTACATTAAAAACATGTCAGAATGAGTCAGAACACCAAATCAAAAACCTTTACCGTTGCGCTGTCAATGGTAATCTGCCTCTTTTTCCTGTGGGCTATAAGCAATAACCTGCTTTCATCGGTTGTCAAGAAGATGATGACCCTGTTTTACATAGACCAGGCCAGGGCCGAGTTCGTAGAGACCTCGTATTGGTTCGCCTACTTCCTCTTCCCCATACCTATAGCCATGTTCATGAAGCGCTTCAGTTACAAGGCCGGTATTGTACTGGGACTGCTGATTGCCGCCGTGGGAGGACTTCTGTTCCTGCCTGTAACACGCATGCACAGTTTCCCGCTCTACCTTTGCGCCTTCTTCATCGTAGCCATAGGCATGTGCTTCCTGGAGACTGCCGCCAACCCCTACGTGACTGAACTGGGTGACCCCGCCACAGCACCGCGCCGTCTGAACCTGGCGCAGGCATTCAACGGACTGGGCGCATTCATAGCAGCCATGTTCCTGAGCAAGATAATCCTCGGAACCGGCACGGAAACATCGGTGGAATCGGAGATTCATACCTTCCGTATGACCTATGCGATCTTTGCCATAGTGCTAATAGTCATTGCGGTAGTATTCATATTTACAAAACTGCCGCGCATACAGGCTGAGGATGATGACAAGGAGGGCACCAGACTCATCTCATTCAAGGTACTCAAGCGCAGCCACCTGCGTAACGGCGTCATAGCACAGTTCTTCTACAACGGCGGCCAGACCGCAGTGAACAGCCTGTTCCTGGTATACTGCATCAACTACGTAGGCATGACCAACAGCCAGGCCACCACATTCTTTGGTTTCTACATGCTGTTCTTCCTTCTGGGCCGATGGATAGGCACTACCCTGATGGTAAAGTTCCGCCCCGAGAACATGCTGGTGGTTTACGGTGTGGCCAACGTGCTGCTCTGCATATTCGTCTGCATAATAGGCGGAAAGGCTGCCGTATACGCAATGATGGGAATATCGTTCTTCATGTCAATCATGTACCCCACCCAGTTCTCACTGGCACTGACCGACCTCAAGGGTGACACCAAGAGCGGATCAGCATTCCTTGTAATGGCCATCGTGGGTAACTCGATACTTCCCATCCTGACCGCGTACGTACAGAAATCGATGGCTAACCCAAATATCGCATATATCATACCTCTTATCTGCTTTGCCGTCTGCGCATGGTACGGTTGGAGGGGACATAAAGTAATAGACTGATGAGACAGATTAGGATTCCCGCACAGGGAGAGATGATTGTGGAGCAGGCCCCCAAGCCCGCTGCAGGTGCAGGCCAGGTGCTGCTCAAAATAAACTACGTAGGATTCTGCGGATCAGACCTGAACACATTCCTGGGCCGCAATCTGATGGCCAAGGAGGCAGTTATTCCCGGTCATGAGATTGGCGCTGTAATAGAGAGTGTAGGCGCAGATGTGCCTGATTATCTGGTACCGGGTCTTGCGGTTACGGTAAATCCCTACACCAACTGCGGGCACTGCGCCGCCTGCCGTTCCGGACATCCCAATGCATGCGAATTCAACGAGACATTGGGTGTACAGCGTGACGGCGCCATGCGTGACTACATAGTACTGCCCTGGCAGAAGGTGATTCCCGCCCAGGGCATAGCACTCCGCGACTGCGCCCTGATAGAGCCCATGAGCGTAGGATTCCACGCCGTATCACGCGCTCAGGTGACAGACTCCGACACCGTCCTGGTATTCGGCTGCGGAATGATAGGAGTAGGCGCCATAGTACGTGCCAAGTCGGAGGCCAA
>JAZMZT010000110.1:0-4488 GCA_045586125.1 Bacteroidaceae bacterium
CGGTGAGATCAGCTATGATCCCAAGTCAAGAGTAAATACATTCGCCACGTAAACCACAAGACCGGTTTCAACCGTCTGGGTATCCTGCTCTGCATTAACGGCACAGGTATCCTGAACGCGTGGATGAAGCGCAACATAGTACCTGAAGGACTGGGTTATGCCGAAATGAACGACCTGGCTGCCCAGGCTCCCATCGGCGCAGCAGGCGTATCAGTACTTCCGTTCGGTAACGGTGCCGAGCGTGTACTTGAAAACAAGGAGCGCGGCTGCAGTTTCAACGGCGTGAACTTTAACATCCATAACCGCTCACATCTGCTTCGCGCAGCCCAGGAGGGTATCGTATTCTCATTCAAGTACGGTATCGAGATAATGGAGGATATGGGAATGTCCGTAAACACCATTCACGCCGGTAACGCCAACATGTTCCTCAGCCCGCTCTTCCGCGACACTCTGGCCGGTGTAACCGGAGCCACCATCGAGCTCTACGACACCGACGGTTCAATAGGTGCCGCCAAGGGTGCAGGTATGGGAGCCCATATCTACAATGACCATAACGAGGCCTTCGCATCACTGCAGAAGATCCGCGTCATCGAGCCCAAGGCATCCGATATGCCCGCATACGATGAGGCTTATCAGCGCTGGAAATCATACATTCAACAATAAAAAAGCCAAATTACTGACAAAATGAGAACAAACAAGACAACCACGATCATTATGGCTGCCCTCTGCTTAGTCCTGGGCATAGCCGCATGTTCATCATCCAAGAGTGCATCCAAACTTGCTCCCGCCAAGAAGGGATACGCCGAGACCGGAAAGTACCGCAACTACCTGAAGGAACTCGGTTTCAGCCAGGAGGAGATTGACGGAAAGATTCAGGAAATCTATTCGGTTGTATTTGAAGGTGAAGGTGCCGCTTACCACGATGTAGACGTTGAGGTGGACGGCAAGATGGTGCCCATGGGTTACATATCGGACGTAAAGAACAACGACGTACGTACCGAGGGCCAGTCATACGCAATGATGATAGCAGTCCAGCTGGACAAACCCGAACTGTTCAACCGCGTATGGCGCTGGTCAAAGCACTATATGCGCCACAACGAGGATGGTCCCTCACACGGTCTGTTTGCATGGTCATGCCGCACCAACGGCCGCCGCACATCAAACGGATCAGCCAGTGACGGTGAGCTCTACTACGTAACAGACCTTCTGCTGGCATCACGCCGCTGGGGCAGCTATGAGGAGTTCAACTACCTGGCCGAGGCACAGGAACTGCTCAATGACCTCTTCTCAAAGGACGGAACAGGCGGTGTAACCAACATCATCAACATGGAGAAGAAGCTTATCAACTTCTGCCCCGATGTACGTTCCAACGAATGGACCGATCCCTCATACCACCTGCCCGCATTCTATGAGATCTGGGCCGAGACAGCCAAGGACGGCCGCGAGGCAATCTACCGTGAACTGGCCGACAGCGCACGTGCTTACCTGCACCGCGCCTGCGACCCCGTTACCGGTATCAACCCCGACCAGAGCCAGTTTGACGGCACACCCAACCGCGGCAGCGAGTTCCACTATGACTCATGGCGCGTTCCTATGAACATTGCCATGGACTTCACATGGTATCACAAGGATGCCCAGTGGCAGACAGAGTATGCCACCAAGTTCCAGAACACCATTCTGGGCCGATACGGCATCACTGAGTTCCCTGATCAGTTCGCACTGAACGGTGATGTATCAGCACGTCCCATGGGCGGCGGCCGCTGGCGTCCCAACCTGCGTCACTCTATCGGTTTTGTAGGCACCATGGCTACCACAGCCCTGATGTGTGACAGCGAGTACAACCAGGAGTTGGTAAAGCACATGTTCTCACTCAAGCACGAGCCCTATGAGGACGGTTACTATGATGTTTACTACGACGGTCTGATTTATCTGTTCGCCCTGTTGCACCTGAGCGGCAACTACCGCATGAACTGGTAAAAATACATATAATATACCAAAGCGTCCCGGCCTTGCCAACAAAGGCCGGGACGTTCTTTTTTATAAAAAAACCTCTCTTGATATCCTTGTTTTACGAAAAACTTGTTATCTTTACGCGCTAATAAGTACGTGTGTGCATGAGCGTAGGTATGCGCGCTGCATATGTACCATACCCTAATTGGACTAAATAATTAATAACCAAAGAATATGAAAATCAACAAGAAACTGTTCAGAAAGTCTGTACTGACCGTAGCAGCAACTGCATTAATCGGTTTGGGAGTATCCTGTACCGATCTCTGGAGCGAGCAGCACCCCGGTACTTACTACACATCAACCGGTGAAACAATCGCTGACTACCTTACCGGTAGAGTAGAATATCACGGCGAGTATTCCTATTTCGTAGAAATCCTCAAGAAAGCTGAGCTTTGGGGACAGATGAGAACCTACGGAACATACACCTGTTTCGCCCCGAGTGACTCATCAATACTGAGTTATATTAAGGCCAGATACAACGAGGCTAAAAACGACTCAATCAAAAATATCTTCTCAAGCATAGACAACGTGCTTGCCAACAGGGAACTGTGCGACACTCTGGCAAAGACTCACATCTTTAACAACACGATGTTTGCAACAGACCTGAGCGGAAACGGTGTTCTTGAACACCCCAACATGCTGGACCGTTACATAACATACTACTCATATGCTGACTCATCAGTACTGGTAAGAGATGACAACGGCAATATCATCAAGGCACATGACGGATCTGATTCAACAATGATCCGCCTCAGATACCTCATCAACATGCAGGCTTCACTGGTACATGCCGATGATACCGTAGAGAACGGTGTAGTTCATCAGATTGACAAGGTTATACGTCCTTCAAACCAGTTCCTTCCCGGTCTTATCAAGGAGAACCCCAACCTGACCATCTTCTATGACGCTCTCACCAACACCCGTCTTATCTATGAGATGCAGGATGTATACATTGACAAGAATTATCCCAAGATTGATTACGAGTGGACCGAGCAGGCTCTGCGTGATAACTATGGCGGTATCCATTACAATGAGACAGCTTTTGAGAAGGGTACAAACGCCGACCGTATAGCATACCCCGAAAAGAGAGAGTTCAAGTTCACCATGTTCGTGATGCCCGACACCGCTCTTGCCGAGTACAATGACGAGTATACTGCAATGGCCGGACTTAACGGTATACACAGCTATGCAGACCTCAGAGCATATGCAAAGGCCGCATTCCCTGATGACGCTGAAAAGGCAGACTCAGTTCCCGGCAGTTCAATCTATAAACTGATTGCTTACCATATCCTGCCCTGCTGGCTCTCATATGACCAGTTCAACACCTCTCAGATTGAGCTCCGTCAGCGTCACCTCAAGTTCCAGGAGCATGACATGGAAGACTTCTTTGAGACCATGCTGCCTCATTCAATAATGCGTATAAGCACACCTTATCCTACAAATGATAAGCCTCTGGGCATTTACATCAACCGTCGCGGAACCCAGGCAACAGGTCTGATTTCAGAAGGTGTCAGAATTGCAGAGGCTGCAAGTGAATACAACCTGCCCGACAAGCTCACCAACATCTGCGTAAACGGCGGTTATCACTACATCAACAAGTTGCTTGTATATGATGAGTACACCCGTAAGACAGCGCTCAAGTGCCGTATGAGAATCATGTGCTGCACACTGTCACCTGACTTCATCAACAGCGGTGGTCGTGGCCGTCTTAACAAGAAGGGAGACAACATCGACAAGATGTCAATGGCATACAAACTCGGATTCTGCAAGAACTTTGAATGGGTAGAGAACCAGACAAAATTCTTTGTAAGATACCGTGACGCATCATTCGGCACATACAACGGTGATGAGCTTACCGTACGCGGTAGTTATGACCTTGCCTTCAGACTGCCTCCTGTACCTTCTGACGGTACATATGAGATCCGTATCTGGAACAACTCACTTGCCGGTTCAACCAACAACGACCGTGGTGTAGTACAGTTCTACACACACCATTATAATCCTACAGTTGACGCTGACCTTTACTGGCGTGACTGGGATTGGGAGCCTCAGGGTATTCCTGTTGACCTGCGTATCGGTGGTGATGACGGCCGAATCGGTATGGTTCCCGATAATGATGACAGATACAGCGACATGACTGCAGCACAGAAGGAGGAAGCCATTTATCTGAACGACCGTGCAATGCGCGTTCGCGGATACCTTAAGGGTCCTGACTCATACACCAAGAGCGCATCAACATCATACAGTGGTGATGAGATCCGTACTGATAACGCATGCTACAGAAAGATCATGTGCACTGAGTACCTCAAGGCCGATAATGACTACTGGGTACGTATGCGTCAGGTATATGAGGATGACGGTGTATTCCCCTTCAGCTTCATAGAGATTGTACCTAAGGATATTTACGAAGGCAATGAGGATAAGCATGAATCCTCAGTACCTTAACAATAAAAATATCGGAGCAGAAATCTGCTCCGA
>JAZMZT010000111.1:0-7247 GCA_045586125.1 Bacteroidaceae bacterium
CCTGTGGCTTCGATGGTCGGCTCTGCTGCATGACATAGGCAAACCCCGCACCAAGAAATGGGAGCCTGCTCACGGCTGGACCTTCTATAACCACAACTACGTGGGCATGAAGATGATTCCGGGCATATTTGAGCGCATGAAACTGCCCAAGAACGAGAAGATGAAGTATGTGCAGAAGATGGTTGAACTGCATATGCGCCCCATTGCAATCGTCGATGATGAGGTGACAGACTCAGCCGTTCGCCGTCTGCTGTTTGATGCAGGCGATGACATAGATGACCTGATGACCCTGTGTGAGGCTGATATCACATCCAAGAACGAGCAGAAAAAGAAACGCCATCTGGAGAATTTCAAACTGGTACGCCAGAAGATGGTTGACCTTGAGGAGAAGGACCGTATCCGCAATTTCCAGCCCCCGATTGACGGTTTGGAAATAATGCGCATCTTTGGACTTGAGCCTACGGCCATAGTTGGTGAACTCAAATCTTCTATAAAGGATGCCATCCTGGACGGAGTCATTCCCAATGAGCATGATGCAGCTTACGAGTTTCTGATAAGTGAGGCGCGTAAACGCGGATTGGAACCCAAATAAGTTATTACTAAACTAAATACTAACCCTGTTATGACTAAGAAAACATCTGTTCTCATTGCTATTGCTGCTTTAGTAGCAATCGGTTTTGTATCGTGTAACCGTGAGGTTCAGTTGGGAAAATCACCAATAAAGAAAGTGGTGGCAGCCATGACACTTGAAGAGAAGGTTAACCTGCTCATCGGCGTAGGCGCCTGGAACGGAGGTGACATTGCTCAGGAGATTCAGGACGCAAAGAACCTTATTCCCGGTTGTGCCGGTCAGACCTATCCTATACCCCGTCTGGGAATTCCTTCCGTAATGTTGCCCGATGGCCCCGGCGGACTCAGGATCAACCCCACACGTCAGGGTGAGGATAAGACATATTACTGCACATCATTCCCTGTAGCAACCATGCTTGCCCAGACCTGGAACCAGCAGCTTGTTGAGGAGGTGGGTGTAGCCATAGGCGATGAGGTTAAGCGCTACGGTGCTGACTGCCTGCTTGCTCCAGCACTTAACATTCACCGTAACCCTCTTCTGGGACGTAACTTTGAGTACTACTCAGAGGATCCCGTCATATCGGGTAAGACCGCTGCTGCAATGGTACGTGGCGTGCAGACAAACGGTGTAGGTGCCACAATCAAGCACTTTGCCCTGAACAACCAGGAGACCAACCGTATGGCCAATGACGCACAGGTTGACCAGCAGACCTCACGTGAAATCTATCTTAAAGGTTTTGAGATTGCAGTACGTGAGTCACAGCCTTGGGCTGTTATGACATCATACAACAAGATTAACGGTACTTACGCACCAGAGAACGAAACTCTGATTGAAGGCATACTTCGTGAGGAGTGGGGATTTGAGGGTATGGTTATGACCGATTGGGGAGGCGGACGCGATGCCGTAGCCACCGTCAATGCCGGAAACGACCTGCTCATGCCTGGTAGCGCAAATCAGATAAACAGCATCATAGAGGCTGTCCGTAACGGCATTCTTGATGAGAAGATAATTGACCGTAACGTAACCAGAATCCTGGAGTTCATTGCCCGCTCACCCAAGATGCAGGGTTATGAGTTCCAGAATGATCCCGACCTTAAGGCTCATGCCCAGGTATCACGTTCAAGCGCTACCGAGGGTATAGTCCTGCTCAAGAATAACGGTGCCCTGCCTTTTGCCAAGAACTGCCGGATGATAGCCCTGTACGGAACCAGCTCATATGATATGTACGTAGTGGGTACCGGTAGCGGCAGCGTGAACTACGAGCATGCAGTAGGCCTGAACGAGGGCCTTACGGCAGCCGGATACAAACTGGAGCCGTCGGTTTCATCGGCCTATACCAAATACGTTCAGGAGAACAACCGGAGAGTAAGCGCACAGAACTTTATGCGCACAGGTCTGACCAACCATGTCATTCCGCAGTCTCTGGTTCGCAAGCCCTACCAGTACCGTGCCGATGCCATATCAAGTGACATTGCAGTCATCACCATAGGCCGCAGTTGCGGTGAGTCTGCCGACCGTGGTATTGAAGGTGATTATACCCTGACCGACATTGAGCAGGGTCTTATCAAGGACGTTTGCGACGCATTCCATTCAAAAGGCAAGAAGGTTGTAGTTATCCTGAATATCGTCGCTCCCATTGAAACTGCCAGCTGGAAATCACAGCCCGATGCAATCCTTCTGGCCGGACTGCCCGGACAGGAGGCCGGTCATGCCATCACTGACGTTCTGAAGGGTGCTGTCAATCCTTCAGGCAAGCTGGTTGACACCTATGTTGTTGACTTAAACAAGATGCCTTCGACCGCCAACTTCCCGGTCAATGCACGTGACCTGCAGTCAAAGGCCCGCGCCAACCGCGGCAATCCCGACGCCAAGCCCGTCTCACTGTATGACTACACAGAGTACAAGGAGCGTCTGGACATAGGCTACCGCTACTATGACCGTCATCCCGAGCAGGTTTCATATCCGTTCGGATTCGGCCTAAGCTACACCACATTCCAGTACAGTGAGCCCCAGGCAACTGTTGAAGAAGGCGTAATCAGCCTGTCAATCAAGGTTACCAACACCGGCGCTGTTGCAGGTAAGGAGGCTGTTCAGGTATACGTTGAGGCTCCCAAGGGTGATTTGAACAAACTGACCAAGGAACTCAAGGCCTACGGCAAGACCGCTCTGCTCCAGCCGGGTGAAAGCGAGACTCTTGAGTTCAAACTCTCCGAGTATGATCTGGCCGCATTCAATCAGGAGGTTTCTTACTGGCAGACCGTAAAGGGTGACTACAAGGCAGACTTTGCAGCATCCTCACAGGATATCCGCTGCCAGACTCAGTTCACCATCGCTGAGGATCAGAACTTCCCGGCCATCGGCACACTCTGATTAATTGGCCATACTTGTTGCGAGAAGGCGTACAGAGCCTCTTTTCTGCAAGTATGGCCATTATTTTGCCCATTTTGGCCGTTTTTGATGCCATACTTGCAGGAAATCCGCATTACACGGCTTGTAGTAACAGGTATGGCCACAAATTATCGGGTCAGAGTGAACTTCAGCGTAAAGCCCGCATCATGAGTAGAAGTGGGGTAGGCCGATGTGGATACCAGCGGGAAGTTGCTCTGGAAATCGTAGTAGAAGTTCAGGGTGAGCATGCGGCTGTAGGTGTAATCGGCCGTGAAGGAGAGCTTTACGGCGCGGTTGCCGCTGGTGGCCTGGGTGATCTCCTCGCGCAGGTTGCGGCACAGGGCGTTCTGGTTGCGCAGTGAGAAGTCCAGATTCATGTTCAGGTCATTGCTTACCTTGGCGCGGCCGGTTCCGGGCTGTGCTCCGAACAGTTTAACTCCGGTTATCTTGTAGCCGGCTCCGGCGGTGATGTCATCGGACGTGGTCTCAACAACCTGAACGGCGGTGGTGCTGAGGGTGAGCACGCGGGTCTTGCGGAACTCCAGACGGGCCGATATGTCATTATGGAATGTCATGTTCACGCCGCAGAGCGGGGCGAATGTCTCGTTGATTGATACGGAACTGATGTTGAACATGGTGCTGGGCACCGGCATTCCGCTTGTGACATCCTCTATGAATCCGCGTCCGTTCATGTACTCCATGTAACTGTTGAATGTGTTGAAGTTACCCACTGAGTAGACGCTCTTGTAAGCGTGTGTCAGGTTGAAACTCTTGAAGTACTTCTTAAAGAACGGCAGTTTGCTCAGTCCGCTGTAGGTGAATGACCAGTTGGGCAGTATGCTCAGCACATTGGGGAACAGGTCAAGTGATGCCTTCTTTGCGTCACGTCCGGTATAGGCGGCCAGGAACGCGGGTATAAGTACGTCCGATGAGTACATGTCAACTGCTCCGTTGGCGGGATCATAGGCCTGGCCGGCCAGTGAACTGCGCTCCGGATAACGGGCACCTTCATACTGCGACTCTATGCGGTCACGCATCACGGGCAGGGCCTTGGTGAGACGGTCAAAACTGCGGGAGCGGTAGTTGCCCTTTGACGAATGCCTCTCAAATGCACTTCCTATGGTGATGGTGGTCATGTTGAAATTACCGCCGCGGCTGGTGGGCATGCCGGCATACATGTACTGGATGCGGTTGTTGCCTGATTTGCTCCAACTGGCGTTGGCGTCAATCTTTATGTCACGGAAAGGCTCAATGCTCATCTTTATCTGCAGGTCCTCAGTCAGATTTGAGTTTGCAGTGTGTGCTATGCTGTCACCACTGAGCAGCCAGCCGTTGTCTATGGCCTTGTACAGATAACTGTCACCTGTCAGACCGAATGCAAAATCCAGTCCCGGAGCCATCAGTCCGGTGGCGTTGTTCTGTCCGAACAACTGTGAATTGGGCATGAATCCGGGAATTGACATGCTGTAGTCATTGCGGTATGATACGGATACGTTACGTACCATCATAAGGGTTCTGAGTCCTATATCCATGCCCTCACGCAGGTTGAAACGGTTGCTGCGAACAGGCAGGTCGGGATCCTGGGTAACCCTTACAACTACATTCAGGGTATCCTTGACTTTTATCAGCATGCTGTCTGCACCGAGTTTGCGGTATTTCAGTTTTACGGTCTTGCCATCCTTGTCGGTGGCGGTAACCATAGGATTGAGTGTTCCCAATGAATGTACAATGACGTTGCGCTGACCGGGTAAAAGGGTCATCTCCTGCTGATAGCGTTTGCTGCGGTTGGCGGAGGTGTTGATGGAACGGCCGGTTGAACTGTAACGGTTGTTCAGACGGTGCAGATATGTAACCTTGTTATAGAGTTCCAGCAGGTTCAAACGGCCGTTGAGCGATATGGAACGTCTGTTTGAAATGATGTTTCCGTAATTGGCTCCGTTGGCGTATGTGGTACCGCGGTTCCATGTATAACCTGAGTTGAATCCGGCATCGGCCGTTATCCAGCTAAAGAGAGGTATCTTATTAAGAGGTACGGTATAGGCGGCGTTGAATGACTGGTTGTAGTCAAGCGGACGGCCCATGTTCCTCAGACTCATCCTTACCGAGTCTTTCCACATCTCATACTCGCTGGGGTAGAGGTCTTTGTTGACCACGGTGTACGGCTCCTCAATCTCGGCCCTTGACCTGGCGTTGAATGAAAGGTTCAGCAACTGCAGGGGATTCCAGCTGACAGAGAGGTCACGGTTCATGTAGAACTGCTGTGAGAATATGACGGGGATACCTTCAGAGCCTTCCAGGTCACGCTCCTGCAGTTCGTGGTAACTTCTCTGCAGTCCGGCGTTGAATGAGATGCTCTGCGGCAGCAGACCTATTCTGGTGTCCTTGATCAGAGAGAACCAGCGGGCCTCATACGGTATTGCTGCAAACGGTGACCAGCCTTCTGTTCCGGGTGAGTAACTGTAATCGACCGATGCCCTCCAGTTGTCATCATGCTCGTAGTCAATGGTGCTGTTGCTGCGGTCGTTTACGCTCTCGGAGTAACTGAATGAGAAGTTGGCCGGGTCATAAGGCATGGGCGTATCGCTGCTTATGTTGACCTTGGCATTTGATATGCTGAAGTTACGGCTCTCCTTGAGATCCTGTGAAATGCTCCGGATTGAGTCACGTGCCTGGCCTTCAGGGAATGATTCAATGACAACATCCAGCAGCAGGTCAGTGTCATAGGGGCTGTACTTGGGCGATGTCTTCTCTTTGGTGTATGAGTAATAGATGGGAACCGATATCTGTGACTTCTCAGGGAGGAAACGTCCCACGTTGGTGCTGGTGGTGATGGAGTACCTGTAGTAGTCATCGGTCTTGCGGTCCTTGACGCTCTGTTCAAGACCTCCGTAACCGGCAGTACTCATCTGTCCTGACAGGTCGACCGATGCCACATCGGACAGTCTCAGTCCCAGTGTGCTCAGGGCAGCCATGCCTCCCTTGCTCTCATAACCTACCAGACGCAGTTCGTTAATCCATACCTCGGCGTTCTTGGCGCTCATGGAGTTGTTGCGGATACCCACCATGATTGCCCTTACATTGCCGATGGACGGGTTGCCCACAACGGTAATGCGGTTCTGCGGGTGGTTGGGGTCATATTCGCTGTAGACCGATGCCGAAGTGATGGCACCCAGGTTCTTCTGTACGTTACGGTTGTTCTTGACCTGCGTCAGTATGCTGAAGTCTATATCCAGCATGTTCTGGTCAGGCCATACCATCCTGCGGTCGTTCTCATTGGTTCCGCTGTAGTGTCCGGCGGGAGTGAGGACAAGAGGAATCTCATACTCGTAGTAGTTGCCTGAATAGTCTGAGCCCAGACGGATGAATACCGATACGTCTCCGTCCCTGAGAGTACCGTCATCGGGCAGTACGGCCTCAGCATGGCTGAACATCTGGATGCGCTGGTATTTGCGCAGGTCAAGTGAACTCTTCTTGTAGATACCGCGTGCCTCGCCGGCTCCAAGTCCAATAACCTTCAGACTCATGGCCTGCTCGTTGTCCTGTACCAACTGTACCTGGTTGGGGTCAAGGATACGTGTCACGCCGGGAGGAACCACATAGTTCACGGGAGCGCGGTCACCGTTCTCCTCAATATTGACCGATGTGGCCGAGAACTTGCCCGATATTGAGGGAGCGCGGTTGGTAGCGCTGTAAATGGGCTGCTCGTAGTTACGCCACTGGCTGGTCATAAGTTCCAGTGAGCCGAAACGCACGTGAACCTCCTCGCTGAAACCGGTCAGGTACATACGCATGAAACGTATGGAACTGAAGTCGCGGATGCCGCCTTCAGCCTTCTCATATTCACCTATAGGTACGCGGAAGCAGTACCAGTTCACAGTCTCGGTATTGCCGTTACGGAGTTTTATCTTGACTTCGCGTTTATCGGAAATATAGTTGCGGCCAATCTCAAGGTCACCGGGACGCAGCGATACGCGGTACTGGAAGAATTTCTCATACTCATCCATGGTGTAGTCACCGTTGGCGTCCTCAACATCAGGGGTTGAACGGGCCGACTGGTCATAGCGGCTTCCGCTCTCGGCGCTGTTGGGTGAGTTGCCCTCGGTTCCGTTGTACCTGCGGTAACGCTCCATGACAGACAGACGTGCGTCGTCATAATCGGCCCCGCGATAGTAGTGGTAGGTATCGGCGGCCGGATCTTCGTATATTGACTGTAGACCTCGGGTTTTACCTTGGCGCGTATCTGGCTCAGATATGATGCGTACGCGGGCCACGTGCGTTCCTCTTCTGA
>JAZMZT010000112.1:0-10496 GCA_045586125.1 Bacteroidaceae bacterium
TTAATGATTTTTCGGAATTTGAATGGTCCAAACCTTATTTTATTTAAGCCGAAGCAAAAAAAATAATGGAGAAGAACCAGTCCTCTCCATTATCAATGTATGTGTGTTTATGGTGTGTCTTACTTCTGCAGAAGCTTGCCGTCTGAACCGAGTACCTCTACAATCTTGTGGATGTACATCTTCTTCATGTTCTCGCGAGCGGGCTTGAGATACTGACGGGGATCAAAATCACCCGGGTGCTCAGCAAGATGCTGACGGATTGCAGCAGTCATAGCCAGACGTGAGTCTGAGTCGATGTTGATCTTGCATACAGCGCTCTTGGCAGCCTTGCGGAGCTGCTCCTCAGGAATACCGATGGCAGCCTCAAGCTTACCGCCGTACTTGTTGATGGTGTTAACCTCATCCATGGGAACTGATGAAGATCCGTGCAGTACGATGGGGAATCCGGGGAGCTTCTTCTCAATCTCGGCCAGAACGTCGAATGCCAATGGAGGCGGAACCAGAACGCCGTTTACAAGTGTGCACTGCTCGGGAGTGAACTTGTGTGCGCCATGAGATGTACCTATTGAGATAGCCAGTGAATCGCAACCGGTGCGGGTAGCGAAATCGATAACCTCCTCAGGCTTGGTATAGTGAGACTCTGCTGATGAAACCTCATCCTCAACACCTGCCAGAACGCCCAGCTCAGCCTCAACTGTTACGTCATACTTGTGAGCATAGTCAACAACCTTCTTGGCAAGAGCGATATTCTCCTCATAAGGAAGTGAAGAGCCGTCGATCATAACTGATGAGAAGCCCATGTCGATGCAATCCTTGCAGAGCTCGAAACTGTCACCGTGATCAAGGTGGAGAACAATCTCAGGATGAGCGCAACCCAGCTCCTTGGCATAGGCTACAGCACCCTCTGCCATGTAACGCAGGATAGTAGCGTTGGCATAGTTGCGGGCACCCTTAGATACCTGCATGATAACCGGTGACTTGGTCTCGACTGCAGCCTGTACGATGGCCTGCATCTGCTCCATAGTGTTGAAATTGAATGCCGGGATAGCATAACCGCCCTTGACGGCTGCGGCAAACATTGCGCGGGTGTTTACAAGACCCAGATCTTTGTAGTTTACCATAGATTTGATGTTTTATTTAGTGAATATTTTGCTCTGTTATTGTTTTACGCCGCGAAATTACAATTTTATTCTTCTATTTAATATTGTAATAAGAGATAGTTATCCACACTTTCACAAAGTTTAATAAACAAAATTCACCGCCAAAAAGATTTGGCGTAATGGAATTTGTTGTATCTTTGCGCGCTGAAACCCCCATAATCATGTTTCGCCTATATTCCGGCGGACGCTAAATGGAGTAATTAAAAACAAAATAAGTTATGAAAAAAGGTATTCATCCCGAGAACTATCGTCCTGTAGTATTCAAGGACATGTCTAACGGCGACTGCTTCCTGTCACGCTCTACCTGCGCTACCAAGGAGACAATCGAATTTGAAGGTCAGACCTATCCCGTTATCAAGATTGAAATCTCCAACACTTCTCACCCGTTCTTTACCGGTAAGTCAAAGCTGGTCGATACCGCCGGTCGCGTCGACAAGTTCATGAGCCGTTACGCAAAGAGCCGCGGTGGCAAGTGATACCATTGGGGACGGTTCCGTTTGGTACTGTTTTCTATAAAAGCAACAAAAGGTTCGGACAAACATCCGAACCTTTTTATTTTTCAAAACAGTACCAAACGGAACCGTCCCCAATGGTATCACCTCATCAGCGCTTGAAGGTTTTGCCGTTCCAGTTAAACCTCAACGGCGTCGTTTTGAACCAGTCCCGGTATTTGTCAGCATCCTCACCAAGATCATCAAGCGATGTGTATCTGAATTCCAGGGCTCCGTCTGCGGGGACGATTGACTGGAGTCTGAGCATGGACATTTTCTTGAAATAGTCCAATGAATCGTTCTTGAGGGCCTCTTTGGTAAGATAATCGTCAATTACCGGCAGTTCTATCAGTTCATCGGCCGGAACAGATTTCCAATCCTCAGTAAAGAAAAAGAGGCGTGAATCCTCATATTTGGCGTTTACCGTACGCACAATGCATATCAGGGTCTCATCCTTGCCCTTCTTGAGAAGCAGCATGTCCATGCGTCCCGACCGGGAAGTCTGAATGCTCAGCATATTATCCTCAAACCGGGTCATCACACTCTCGCCTCCCAGTTTGTTACGCGCACTGGCTTTCATCCCGCTATCCATGTAGTCCAGGAAATCCATGCGGTCGCTTTTGGTCAGCGTAGGGGTTATGGAGTCCGGCATGCTGATGAACAGGGTCCTCAAATCGGCGGCCCTGCCGGCTGTCGCCATAAGCGCCAGTATTATTACGGTTGCAAATCTCTTCATGCTTTCAAATATATGTCATCCGGATATTCTATTTTGTATAGGAAAAGACCTTGTGCCGGGGCCGAATCACCGGCCTGACAACGGTCCTTACGGTCTATCACACTCTGGAACTCGCTGACAGTCATCCTGTGACGTCCCACCTCCATCAGCGTTCCCACAATGGCACGCACCATGTTACGGAGGAAACGGTCTGCGGTTATGGTAAACACCCATCGGCCGTCGGGCAGTCTCTCCCACCCGGCCTTTGTAACGTGGCAGTCATTGGTCTTGGTATCGGTGTGAAGTTTGCTGAAACTGGTGAAATCCACCGTTGAAAGCAGGAGTTCCGCCGCGCTGTTCATCAGTTCAAAATCGGGTTCGTTCACCAGATACCAGGAGTACGCCCTGTGAAACGCGCTCTTGTCAAGGGTCACGTAGTATTTGTATGTCCTGGCTACTGCGTCAAAGCGCGCGTGAGCATCGGCTCTTACGGGATAAATGCTGTGTACAGCTATGTCAGGGGGCAGTATTCCGTTCAGTTTATGAAGCATCCAGTCAGGATCCTGAGGCTCCTCCAGATCAAAATGGGCTACCATCTGTGATGCATGAACGCCGGCATCCGTACGTCCGGCACCGGTCACGTCAACCTTGCAGCGCAGGAACAGTGCCAGCGCCTCCTCAAGTGTCTGCTGAACCGACGGTGAATGCGGCTGTATCTGCCATCCGCTGTACGCCGTACCGTCAAACTCTATATCGGCAAAGTATCTCATTTCTGTCCTGCAAGATTCATGATATGGACGGCCACGAGTGCCGCAGTCTCCGTACGCAAACGTGAAGGTCCAAGGGATATCGGTATGAAACCGGCTTTGAGCGCCATTTCAATCTCAGACGGGCTGAAATCACCCTCCGGACCTATCAGAACCAGGCTGTTGTGTCCGGGCACTACAGCATCCTGCAGCAGCACCTTTTCACCCGGCTCA
Source organism: Bacteroidaceae bacterium (assembly GCA_045586125.1). Classification (GTDB taxonomy): domain Bacteria; phylum Bacteroidota; class Bacteroidia; order Bacteroidales; family Bacteroidaceae; genus Colenecus. Next base: position 3,347 of record JAZMZT010000112.1, read on the forward strand.
CAGTGCGCAATGAACTTGTCTCCGTCAAAACCGCGCTCTATGAAGGCACGGAATGATGTCATCTCATTCAGTGCCGGCAGCGTGGCCTTCTGTGACTGCTTCATGGCCGATACCGCTATCTTCTCAACACGGTCCATCTTTATCACGTCACGCTCCGAATGATCAGTCTTTAGGAACGTAACCTCATTGACACCTATCTCAACGGCCTTTTCCAGGAACCACTCGTTACGGTCCATCAGTTTGGTGGGGGCCATGGCAATATGCAGATAACCTTTCCACAACGGCTCCTGCACCTCTTTCTTCTCCACATGGACAAAGCAGCGCTTTCCTGCCACGACACTTATCACCGCATCGTAGAACGCACCTTTTCCGTCAGTCAGACGGATACGGTCTCCCTCTTTCATGCGGAGCACGCGGATGCAGTGTCCTGCCTCCTCCTCGGGGAGTTGCATCTCATTCTGAATATCGGGAGTGTAGAATAGCCACATATGACGTCAGATTAAGTCCATGTCTGATTCATCGGCCTGTCTGCGGCTGTTTATCTCATCGCGCAGGCGGGCGGCGAACTCATAATTCTCAGTAGCGATAGCCTGCTCCATAGCCTCTTTGAGCACCTTTGTGCTGGCTGTAGTGATAGGCAACGAATACGCACCGTCAGACTGCAGGCGTACGCAGTTGCGTTCCAGCAGATCCTCCTCAATATAAATAGGTGTATTGTTGCGTACCGCCAGAGCTATGGCATCCGATGTGCGGCAGGTAATGAATGAGGTGTTCCCGTCACGCTCAATGAACAGATGGGAATAGAATATGCCGCCGCTTATACGGTATATATCCACCTCTGTCAGGTTACCGTCAAACTGCTTGAGAGTATTAAGATAAAGGTCATATATACCGGGATGCGGGATACGGTGACGGAACAGGCTCACAATAATGGCCTGAGCCTCAAGCGGCCCCACCAGAACGGGAAGGCAACGCAATCCCTCATCGGCCCCGTCCTTCTCCTTGAGCAGCGCTATAAGGGCCAGATCCGACGGTTTACGGTTCAGGATCTCCCCCACAATCATCTCGATTTTCCTCTTCTCATTCATACAAGTACAAAGGTAAGAAAAAAGGGGGAACAATATCACCTCAGATCAATTAGTTGATACCATGAGGGCGTAGCCCGAATCCGACCGGAGGGAGGCCTTTCGCGGAGCGAAATAAAAAAAGGTTTTTTCTGCGTTCGCAGAACGCAGAAAGCGAGTTGTCATCCCGACAACTCGCTTTCAAATTAAATCTAATACCATGAAAAACACATCACAAAGATATGCCTTTAATTTATATACAACTCTTATTCAGAATAAAAATCTCTACATTTAACAAAATTTCACATTACTCCACTGAAACGACAAGTCCTTTCAGGTATTCCCCTTCGGGGTGAAATATGTTAATGGGATGATCTGCGGGCTGATGGAGCTGATAAAGAATCTTCACACTGCGTCCTGCCTGGGCCGCAGCAGTGAATACGGCGGTACGGAACTGATCCTTGCTTACAACCTGCGAGCAGGAGAACGTAAACAGGATTCCGCCCGGTTTGATTTTCTCCATAGCCTTCTGATTAAGGCGTCTGTAACCTATAAGAGCATGTTTGAGTGCATCCTTATGCTTGGCAAATGCGGGGGGATCCAGAATAATCAGGTCATATATGGGATCCATACGCTCCAGATACTTGAAAGCATCCTCGGCAAATGCCGCATGACGGGTATCGCCCGGGAAATTATCCTCCACTCCGCCTGCGGTCAGTTCAATGGCACGGGCCGAACTGTCAACCGAGTGAACCAGTTTGGCGCCGCCTCTGAGTGCAGCCAGTGAGAATCCGCCGGTATAGCAGAACATATTGAGCACGGAACGTCCCTTTGAATATCTCTCCAGCAGGGCACGGTTCTCACGCTGGTCAATGAACAGGCCGGTCTTCTGGCCGCTTATCCAGTCTACAGGCATCTTCATGCCGTATTCCAGAGGAGTGTCATCGGTGGGACCTCCCATGATATATCCGTTTCCGCGGTCTATATCGGCCTTGAACGGAAGTGTGGTCTCTGACTTGTAATAGATGCCTTTGATGCGGTCACCCATAACGCGCATGAGCGCATCGGCTATATCCATGCGGTTGCAGTGCATGCCAACTGAATGGGCCTGCAGCACGGCTGTATGGCCATATACATCTATCACCAGACCGGGCAGATTATCACCCTCTCCGTGTACCAGACGGTAAATATTGTGGTCCTCGCGGTCGGTAAGACCCAGTGAACTGCGCAGGTCAAAAGCCACCTTGAGGCGTCTGAACCAGAAGTCAGCGTCTATCTTCTCCTGCTTGAATGAAAGCACGCGCACGGCAATACTGCCCACCTGGATATGACCTACGGCAATCCACTTGCCGTCATGGGTATAAACATCCACCACGTCACCTTCATCGGGTTCGCCCTTGATATCAGCAATGGCACCCGAGAACACCCAAGGGTGGAAACGCAGGAGCGATTCCTCCTTACCTCTCTTCAGTATTACACTCTTCTGCATCTTTCCTTATTATTCTGTAATCGCCGGTACGTTTGAGTTCCGAAATATAGTGATAAATCCTGAGACATGCCCACGCGTCGATGGCAGCATACTGGCGCTGGCTCTCGGTCAGGCTGTCTATCTCCCAGTTGCTCAACTGCTGGTTCTTGGAGATCCTCTCCTTGAACAGCAGGCAATAGAGTTTCTGCAGGCCCTTCTCCTCAATGCCCATTTCACCGCAGAATTCCTGCAGTTCCACAAAACCGGCGGGAGTGAACTTGCGGCGGCTGGCCATCTGATGGTAATCATCCTTGATGGATATGCCTACCTTAATAATATCGGGGTTTGACAGAAAATCGGCCACACAGTCAGGTATGCCTATCTTGTTCAGACGGAACAGGTAGCCGTACTTATCGGTCGAAAGCTGGAGCAGGGCTATCTTGTGCGCCACTCCTCTTACAAATGAAGGCCTGGTCTCGGTATCAAAACCTACAACTTTCTCCTTTGAAAGCGTCTCTATGGCTTTCTGAGCCTTCTCCTCCGTGTCTATTTCCTCTATTATGCCGTCAAACACCACCTTAGGCTTGTCGGCCAAGAATGACTTTTCTATCTTGTTTGGCAGTTCAATCATAAAAAGTATTGTCAATATCCCTGTCAGAACTGTATCTGACACTGTGTACGGCACGCAGAGTGTTTGCAAGAGTCTGGCCCCAGTAGGTACGGAAACCGTCGGCGCAGACAGCCACTGCCTCGGTCATAACCTCATCCAGACCGCTCCTGTAGGACTGTACAAAGTTGCGCAGGGCCTGATAGATATCGGCCAGATCCTCTGAAATGCACTTACGCACCGGGGTGTCGCTGTATTTCATCTCCTCAACGAACACCTCAAGATAATCATCGTTTTCACCGAGCTTTTGAGCCAGCAGAGTGCGTATCTCCTCATAATCGGCCTCTGTCACGCATTCCTCCAGGTAGAGACCCTCGGGTTCTGCCTCGGGAAGCATGGTTGCCTTGAGATAAACCAGTGGCAGAAGCTTGCAGAGCACATCCAGAACCCTCTCGGGCTCCTTGTCAAAGACCTGCTCCAGATAGGCGCAGTACTCGGCAGCCACCGTCACAAACTCGACCGTATTCTTGTCAAATGCAGCTGATGATTTCATAAACTCACGTTTTCGGTTGCGAAATTACTCCTTTTTCCGCTATAACGCGCCCTTTTTGTTCTTTTATTATTAACTTTGTAACCTATAACTGCAAGTAGTAGTATGGGACTTAAAGGGAAAGAGACAAAACCCCGCACAGGGACACAGAAACCGGAAATAAGGTTCAATCTTAGCAGCATATCAGACACATTCCGCAACGAGACATTCCTCTTTGTGAGCGGAGCCGTGCTCACTATCATAGCCGTTTTCTTTGTGATAGCATACATATCGTTCCTCTTCACCGGAGGTACGGACCAGAGTGCCGTCCTGAGCGGCACCCAGGATATTGAGAACAGCACCGGACTGCTGGGCGCACGCCTGTCGGAATCAATCGTAAACGGCTGGTTCGGCTTCTCGTCCATCCTCATTCCCGTATTCCTTACCGTATGCGGTCTCAACATGATGCGCATAACCCATACCAAACTGTTCCGCTGGTTCATCAGTTGCGTGTTCCTTATGGTATGGTGCTCGGTATTCCTGCAGTTGGTGCTCTCACCCGTCATGCAGACCTCATTCATAGTTCCCGGCGGCAGCCACGGAATGAATCTCACCCTGATGCTCAAGGGCTATATCGGAATTCCGGGCCTTATCCTGGTACTTCTGCTCACCATGCTCATATACTGCGTCTACCTGACACGCCGCACCATACAGGTTATCCGCGACGGTGCCGACCGCATGAAAAACGGCATACGCAAGCATGAGAGTGAGGCCGATGCCACACCGGACATCCGGGAGACCGCCGATACAAACTTTGAAGATGCAGAGAACCCTCAGGATGAGGACGATGACAACCCCTACGCCCCGATTCAGGAGACCCCTGCTCCGGAGCCCGAGCCCGCACCTGTAAAGAAGCCCGCCAAGCCCGCCGCAACCGATAAGCCCGAATCAACGGCCGATGACATAACCATGACCATCACCGCCGCCGAAGGCGATGAGAAGGCCGAAGGCAACATCCAGGAGCCCTATGACCCGCGTCTGGACCTGTCACACTACAAGTTCCCCACCCTGGATCTGCTCAAGCACTATGAAAATGACGCCCCCGCCATTGACGAGCGCGAGCAGGAGGCCAACAAGAACCGCATCATCAAGGTGCTGCAGGACTTTGGCATTGAGATAGAGACCATCAACGCAACCGTAGGTCCCACCATCACCCTTTACGAGATCACACCCGCCGCAGGCGTACGTATTTCAAAGATACGTAACCTTGAGGCCGACATAGCCCTGAGCCTTGCCGCCCTGGGTATCCGTATCATAGCACCTATACCCGGTAAGGGAACCATAGGTATCGAGGTACCTAACGCCAAGCCCGTAATGGTATCCATGGAGTCCATCCTGAACAGCAAGAAGTTTGCAGAGAGCAAGATGGAACTCCCCGTGGCCCTGGGCCGCACCATCACCAATGAGGTATTCATGTTTGACCTGGCCAAGATGCCTCACCTGCTGGTAGCCGGTGCCACCGGTCAGGGTAAGTCAGTAGGTCTGAACTGCGTCATAACCTCACTGCTCTACAAGAAACATCCCGCAGAACTCAAACTGGTCATGGTTGACCCCAAGATGGTGGAATTCAGCATCTACTCACCCATCATCAAGCACTTCCTTGCTAAGATGCCCGATGAGACCGATGCCATCATAACCGATACAACAAAGGTTATTCACACACTCAAGTCGCTCTGCATAGAGATGGACAACCGATACGAGTTGCTAAAGAACGCCAACGTACGTTCCGTAATTGAGTACAACAACCTGTTCAAGGAGCGCAAACTCAATCCTGAAAAGGGACACCGCTATCTGCCCTACATCGTGGTAGTGATAGATGAGTTCGGTGACCTGATCATGACCGCCGGCAAGGATATAGAGATGCCTATAGCACGTATCGCCCAGAAGGCCCGTGCCGTGGGAATGCATATGATCATTGCCACACAGCGTCCTACCACCAACATCATCACAGGTACCATCAAGGCCAACTTCCCCGCCCGTATGGCTTTCCGCGTAAGTTCAATGATAGACTCACGTACCATCCTTGACAAGCCCGGAGCCAACCAGTTGATAGGCCGCGGTGACCTTCTGTTCCTGTCGGGCAGCGATCCCGTACGTGTACAGTGCGCATTCGTGGATACCCCCGAGGTAAATGCCATCTGCCAGTACATAAGCCGTCAGCAGGGCTACACCGAGGCATATCCCCTGCCCGAGTATGTCGATGAAAATGAGGGCGGCGCAATTGAAGGCGGCGTAGAGATGGGCAAGTTTGATCCCATGTTCGCCGAGGCCGCACGTCTGGTAGTTGTCAACCAGTCCGGATCTACATCACTCATACAGCGCAAGTTCGCCATAGGCTACAACCGCGCAGGCCGTCTGATGGACCAGTTGGAGGCCACCGGAATAGTTGGCAAAGCCGACGGCAGCAAACCGCGCCCCGTACTGGTAACCGATGAGGTTCAACTGGACCGCATACTTGAAACCTACAACCTGCTTTAAATCATGCGCAAGTTCGTAATCACAATACTCACCCTCATCTGCACTCTGCCCCTGTGTGCGCAGAACAGTGCCGACAAACTTCTGCAAAAGACCGTTTCCAAACTGCAGAAAGACGGCGGCATATGCCTGACGCTGGACATAGAGACCCGTTTTGAAAGCGGGACAGACCGTACAGACATAACCCTTAAAATGGCCGATGGCTGTTTCGTTGCCCAGGAGGATGAGTTCACCATGTGGTTTGACGGCAAGACACTCTGGAACGGCAAGGATTTCGGTTCAGGAATAGAAGAGATATACATCACCGAGCCCACCCCTGAGGAGAAGGCCCGCTATGACATCATCAACCTGCTGGGCAAGCACCAGGGATTCAGTGTGAGCGGCAACGGCACCGACACCTTCATACTCACCGCATCCAATGCGGAACGCAGTGTTGAAGGCATTCGCAAGATCACCGTCCAGGTAGGCTCTGACGCCACACCCAAGTCCATGCAGATTGAGTTTGACCAGGAACTTGGCAACATATCGGCCACAGTGCAGATAACAGACTACAAAGCCAACCAGGAATATAAAAAGAGCACCTTTACCTGCCCTGTCAAGGACTACAAGGATGCCGAGATTATTGATTTGAGATAAAAACAGACAACATATGGAAAGAGTAAAATGCCTTATCATCGGTTCCGGTCCCGCCGGATTCACCGCAGCGATCTATGCTTCACGTGCCAACCTGAGCCCGGTTCTCTATGAGGGCCCGCAGTCAGGAGGACAGCTTATAACCACCACCGTAGTAGAAAACTTCCCCGGCTATCCCCAGGGAGTTAGCGGTTATGACATGATGGAGGACATGCGCGCCCAGGCAGCCCGCTTTGGTGCCGATATCCGCATGGGCATTGTGACAGCCGTTGATTTTGCATCGGCCCCCTACACCGTCACCATCGATGACGGCA
>JAZMZT010000113.1:0-12457 GCA_045586125.1 Bacteroidaceae bacterium
AGCCGAGAGCGAACTTGGTGACCTGCTGTTCTCAATCATCAACGTTGCCCGCCTCTACAAGATCCATCCCGATGACGCCCTGGAGCGCACCAACAAGAAATTCATCCGCCGCTTCAACTACGTTGAGGAAGCAGCAATCAACCAAGGCCGTCAGCTCAAGGATATGACCCTTGAGGAGATGGATGCCCTCTGGAACGAAGCTAAAGCTAAAGGCCTATAACAAAAGTCGTGACTGAGTTGGGAGCTAAAACGACTTCCAACTTTTTTTCTTTGATTTTTCCCAGGTCGGTCTCGGCCCAATGTTCACCGTCGGCAAACTGTCCGGCGGTTCTTATTTGACGCACCTTGCCTTTCACCTTGAAATCAGACAGATCGAAAGTCATGGGCTTTTCCTGAGCGGTGGTGTTTGTGCAGACTATGGTGAGTTGCTTTTTGGCTTTGGCGGCAAGGGCTTTAACGCCGGAGCGGCGGTCTGTCGGACAGAGTATCAAGGTGGAGCCGGGACGGATGTAGCGGCTGAACTGGCCGAAAGCGTAATATTTCTGGGTGAGCAGAATCTCACCGGTGTCGTGGTTGGCGCAGGCGGTTCCCCAGTAGCCTCCGGCGGTGCGCAGGGGGCCTCCGTCGCGGCGGCCTTTGTAGCCCTCCTTGCTGATGTGGGTGTCTATCACCTGCCAGAGCACCCAGGCCGATGGCTCCAGGGCCTCAATATCGGTAATTATCTTTTCGGCGAGCCAGAGTCCGGCAGCCATCTCTCCGGCGTTCTGACCGGCGGTTCCGTTGCCGTCAACCTCACTCATCCAGAGGTTTATCTTCTCGTCTTTGGCCAGTTGTCCCATCTCGCGTATGCTGTTGGTGCCGTAGGTGTGCACGCTGATGCGGTTTATGGCAGCGCGGGCATCGGGGGTTAAGGTCTTTATCTCCTCTATCTGCTTGCCCGGATTGGTCTCATCGCTGGTGGTCAGAACTATATCGTTAAGACCGTAGCGGCCAAGTGCCTCCTTGGTCAGCACAAGAAGTTTGGACTGGGACTCGCCGGCATCGATGTGGCAGCCCTCCTGCTTGTAGTTCATGGCGGGCCAGTAGTTGGTATTGGGCTCGTTCATGGGCGATACGCTCTTAACCTTGAGTTTCATCTCACGGGTCATGTAGTTGGCAACGTGAGCCATATACTCGGCAAAGTCATCGTATTCATCGTCCTTGATGTTGTTCTCCTCGGCCTTGAAGTTACCGGTGGAGCAGCCGCTGTTGGTCATAAAGTATGGGGGCGAGTTGCTGAATATCTCCAGATAGGCGTCCTGCCCTGCGGCTTTCATGGCAGCCTTTACCACATTCAGTTGGCGGGCATCGGCCGTATAGTCATACTTGCGCTCTCCGTTGTCATCAATATACATCCAGCCGGGTACATCACTGTCGGTGCGTGTTATGTGATGGTGTGTGGGGTCATCGCCTCCGCCCACGTTGTAGCGCATGATATTAAGACCCAAGCCTTTCTGAGCATCAAAAAACAGGTCGGCCGATTTCTGCGTAAGCGTCTCGTTGTAGCCCACGCGGTTGGCCCACCAGCACAGGCTGGTGCCCCATCCCTCCCAATATCCTCCATTGGTCCGGATGGCATTATCCATTGACACTTTGATTACGGTACTCTCGGCATGGCATACCAACCCGGCTGCCAGCAACAGAACAAAGGCTATCTTTCTCATAACACCGCGAAGATAAAAAAAGGGACGGAAAAACCGTCCCTTCTATCCATTGGAATTGATTATCAGAACTTGTAAGTGATACCGGCACGGAGTGCGGGGAACCAGTCCTCACCGCCAATCTCTGCCAATACAGCCAGATTCTCTGTAAAGAAGTAGCGGCAACCTGCAAAGCCACCCCAAAGAATGAATGAGTCTGTGGTCTTTACATCTCTCTCACCGTTCCAATACTTCCATGAGCGAATACCGAAACCGGTCTCGGCTGTTACATGAACCTCAAACTCGGGAGTAATATTAAGACCGTATGTTGCACGGGGAGTAATACCGATAGCTGTTTCGTGCTTGTAAGGTACACTGAAATCAAACTCACCACCAACGGTGAAGTGACCTTTCCACCACTCGTCAACAAGGACATAGTCAAGAGAAACTGTTCCGCCAAAAGGCTGAACACCGACAGCAGCATTAACCATCATTGTACCTTTTGACCACTGGGGCTCCAGTTCAGCTGATGCGCTGTAAGAAACCATTGCCATTGCGGCAATCATCACAAACTTTCCAAATCTTTTCATAAATATTCAGTTTAATAATAAGGTTAATCGGGTTTACCTGTTAGCAAAGGTAAGTCTTTTTTCAATACATTATCTCCATCTGGCACTTTGAGCAGTCAAAACGCAGACGGAAACGCCGTCCGTCCTGTGATACCAGCCAGAGCGGTTCTTGCACTTTCATATCCCGTCTTGGGTTCTTAGTGCAAAGTCCCATAGCGTTTTTGATACAGTGGCGGCAGTACATTATCACACCGCTGTCAGGTGTGATTTTTTCAAATGCGTCATCAATGGATTCAACACCGTGATCCTGATAAAAGGTCCTGGCCTGGGCGTTCATCACATTACCCAGATAGGTCAGTTTCCTGACGGGATAAACGGGATTGGCCGATGCCCCCACGCTCGGACGGACATAAGATTCCAGACGCAGGCTCTCCAGTTTTTCCGAGACTGAACGGCGCATATCGGACAGCAGTGATGACGGTATGAAACGCTCTCCTTCAAGCCTGATCTCCACATTCTGAACCTCAAATCCGGTATTGCCCATCTTGCCCAACTGAGTGCGGATATTCTCCTGCTGCGGAGTGCGGGCATCCTCTTTTTTCCATTCGACCGATGATGTAGCAGACAGCCCGTCCTCATCAGTCACAGTCACCTGATATCCGGAAGGTATCTCCTCAAACAGGATATCCACCCCTATCTTTCTGGTGGCCGATTCCTTGGAAAGCACCTTCTCAAACTCCAGATCATAGTTGCGATAGAGTTCCGTTCCGGCGGTAATCGATGGCATATCGGCCCCCTCCAGGAACAGGAATACGCGGTTGCCTTCAACGCGGTTCACGCGGTAGCCCTCCAGTTCTCCTGCGCGGTTAAAGAAGCATATTCCGTCACCGTTGTGGAAAGCCTTGAAACCGGATACCTTGATCCAGCCGCGGCCCACCTCCTTGACGGGACCCATCTTCTCACCAATTGACTTGGGCGTACCGAATGAGTAGATGTCATCAGTGCGGCCGTGCAGGAAATAGTCAGTGAATCCGCGGTTGAAACTGCGGTTCACATCGGGCGTGAAATGCGGAACGCTATGGCCCGATGACGCCTTAACAAACTCACTTCTGCGTACCAGGACCTTATTTACAGCCTGATTGTATGCGGCAGTCACGTTCTTTACGTACTGCACGTCCTTGAGCCGGCCCTCAATCTTGAACGAGCAGACACCCGCATCCATGAGTTCCTCCAGATATGCCATACGGTTCATATCACGGAGCGAGAGCAGATGCTTACCCGCAATCATGGTGTTGCCGTCAGAGTCAACCAGGTCAAATTTGAGACGGCAGAACTGGGCGCATTCGCCGCGGTTGGCGCTGCGTCCAAAGCAGTATTGTGAGGCATAGCACTGTCCACTGTAACTTACGCAGAGCGCTCCGTGTACAAAGCACTCCAGTTCCACATCGGGGCATGCCTTATGTATTTCCGTAATTTCAGCGAGCGAAAGCTCACGGGCCAGCACCACGCGGGTAAACCCGCAGTCAGCCAGGAAACGCACCTTATCGGCTGAGCGCACATCGCACTGGGTGCTGGCATGCAGGGCTATGGGAGGCAGTTTCATCCGTAAGACCGCCATATCCTGCACAAGCAGGGCATCGGCCCCGGCCTCATAGAGTTGCCATATTAGTTTCTCGGCATCGGCCAACTCGGAGTCCTTGAGTATGGTGTTTACGGTCACATAGACTTTGGCACCGTAGAAATGGGCAAAGCCTGCCAACTGCTCTATATCCTCCACACTGTTTCCGGCAGCCTGACGGGCACCGAACCGGCCGGCACCTATGTACACGGCATCGGCTCCATGCTTTATGGCTTCTATACCGCACTCCAGATTCTTGGCGGGAGCCAGCAATTCTATGGTCCTACCCTCTTTCATTTACCAGATTTGAACCCTGTTTTGGGGTGCAATATACATAGAATCCTTTTCCGTTATACCAAAAGCACTGTACCACTCGTCAATATGGGGCAGTGCGCCGTTTACGCGCAGACGGCTCAGCGAGTGTTCATCACTCTTGGTCTGCTGCAGTATCATCTCGTCGCGGCAGTTCTCGGCCCACGTGCAGGCATATGCTATGAAGAAACGCTGCAACGGTGTAAAGCCCTGTTTGACCTCATCATCGCACACCTCCTTGAATGCCTCAAGGGCCACTGTCAGTCCGCCGTGGTCGGCAATGTTCTCGCCCAAAGTGAGTTTGCCGTTGGCCTTGATGCCGGGCAGCACCTCCATGCTCCCGAACCAATCCGCCAGAACCTTGACGCGGCGGTTGAAACGGCGTGTATCGGTTATGCTCCACCAGTTACGCATATTGCCATCCTTGTCAAACTGACGGCCTTCATCGTCAAATCCGTGAGTCATCTCATGACCCATGATTGTGCCGATGGCCCCGTAGTTGAAGGCGTCATCGGCCTCCATGCTGAAGAATGGGTACTGCAGTATTCCGGCGGGGAAACAGATCTCGTTGATGGATACGTCATAATAGGCGTTGATCTCCTGCGGGTTCATGTACCACTCGGTCTGGTCAACCGGCTTCTTGAACTTGCGCTCCACCATATCGTTCCAGAAGAAACGGCTGATTGAGGCGCTGTTCTCAAAAAGGGTCTTGGCGGGGTCAATCTCCATCTTGGAGTAGTCACGCCACTTATCAGGATAACCTATCTTGAACTTGAAGGCATCCAGTTTCTCAAGCGCCAGACTGCGGCTCTCGTCACTCATCCACTCCTGCGCCTCGATGCGGCGGGCAAGCGCCCGTTTCAGACGCTGGAACATATCTATCATACGTTCCTTGGCGCCAGCTGAGAAATACTTCTCAACATACAGGCGTCCCATGGCGTCACCCAGAGTTCCGTTTACGGCCGATGTAGCCCGCTTCCACATGGGTTTGGGCTCCTTCTGACCGCTCAGGGTGCGTCCGTAGAAAGCAAAGTCGGCGTCATCGAACTTCTTGCCCAGGCGGGTTCCGTTGGAGTCAAGCATCTGCCACTCCATAAGGATCTTCTGGTCCTCAAGAGGCTCCTCGTTGAATACGCGGATGGCCTCCCGGATAGCCTCGGGCTGACCCACATCGACCCATTCCACTCCGTCCAGACCCAGTTTGCTGAAGAACGGTTTCCAGTCCAGTCCGGGCAGTTGGGTATAGAGTTCGTCTATTGACCACTTGTGGTAATTGGTGGCAGGATCACGCAGTTGCACATTGTTGCGTGAGGCACGTGCCAGACGTTTCTCAATACGCCAGATGGTCCGCATGTTTTTGAATGCCTCCCACCGGCTGTAACCGGCCAGCACCATCATACGCACCATATGCTTCTTAAACGCCTTGCGGATGTTGATGGTCTGCAAGTCACGGTCAGTGTAGTACTCCTTGTCACCAAGGGTAAGACCACCCTGACTCAGACCCACAATATTTGTCTTGCTGTCCTTAAGGTCAGGTCCGATACCCACGTCAAAGTAACCCGTCACGCCATAGGGATCCAGTTCCAGCATGGCGTTCAGCAATTCCTCACGGCTGCTGATGGCGCGGATACGCTCCACGTACGGTTTCATCGGCCCCATACCCTCACGGTCACGGCGATCAGAGTCCATGACCAGATTGTAGAGGTCAGCAATACGGGCGGCATCACTGCCGGGAGCATTATCCCTTGCAGTGATGCCGTCTATAAGTTCCTTGAGCTGCTTACGGTTAAGTTCAGCAAGCTCATCGTATGTACCGTAACAGGGAAAGTCATCAGGAAGAGGATTGGCGTCAAGCCATCCTCCACAACTGAAGCGGTAAAAATCCTGGCCGGGGCTGACGCTCCGGTCCAGATAGTCCTCTCTTATCCCTGCCGCTTTATTCATTTACCAGATACGTGCTCTCTTTTCAGGAGCCAGATAAAGTGCATTGTCAGGAGTTACGCCGAATGCCTCGTACCAGGCGTCAATGTGAGGCAGTGTACCGTTTACACGCCAGCGACCCAGTGCATGGGGATCGCTCTTGGTCTGGTTGCGGATCTGCTCGTCACGCATATTGCCGGCCCAAACACCTGCGTATGCCATGAAGAAGCGCTGCTCGGGAGTGTAACCGTTCACAGTCTTCAAGGGAGCATCCTTGGTAGCGTTCTTGAATGCCTGATAAGCAACCATCAGACCGCCATGGTCAGCAATGTTCTCACCCAGTGTGAGTGAACCGTTGGCATTCAGGTCAGGCAGAACCTTGATACCGTCAAAGTGGTCAACGATAACCTGAACGTGCTCCTTGAACTTGTCAGCATCACCGGGAGCCCACCAGTCAGTGAAGTTACCCTCCTTGTCAAACTGACGGCCCTGGTCATCGAATCCGTGAGTCATCTCATGGCCGATAACAACACCGATGGCACCGTAGTTGAATGCATCGTCGGCGCTCATGTCAAAGAACGGATACTGAAGGATACCTGCGGGGAAGCAGATCTCATTGGTGGTAGGATTGTAATAAGCGTTTACAGTCTGCGGGGTCATGAACCACTCGGTGTTGTCAACCGGCTTCTTGTACTTGCGCTCCACATTATCCTGCCAGAAGAAATGAGTCATGGCAATCTGGTTGTCAAACAGGCTCTTGGCGGGATCTATGGTAAGTTTTGAATAATCCTTCCACTTGTCGGGATAACCAATCTTTACATAGAAGGCATCCAGTTTCTCATGAGCGCGGGCCTTGGTCTCATCGCTCATCCAGTCCTGATCGTCAATACGCTGACCCAGGGCAATCTGCAGGTTCTTGACCAGAGTAACCATACGCTCCTTAGCCTCTGCGGGGAAGTACTTCTCAACATAAAGCTGACCGATAGCCTCACCCAGAACACTGCTTACGGTTGATGTGGCGCGCTTCCACCAGGGCTGCTGCTCCTGACGTCCGCTCAGGATCTTGCCGTAGAAATCAAAGTTGGCATCGTCAAGTTCCTTTGTCAGCATAGAAGCGGAATGATCAATAACCTGCCACTCCATATATGACTTGTGAGCCTCAACGGGAACCTGTGCCAGGATAGCCTCAACCTCATGGATAGGCTCGGGCTGACCTACGTCAACAAAGTCGCAGTCGTAAAGACCCAGTGCATCAAAGTATGCCTGCCAGTCAATGCCCTTGAAATCCTTCTTGAGCTGCTCAAACGGCATCTTGTGATAGTTAGCAGCCGGATCACGCATCTGAACATTGCTGTAAGACTTCTCAGCGATACGGGTCTCAATCAGCATAACGTCCTCCATCTTCTTCTGGGCAGTCTTCTCATCAAAGCCGCAGAGAGTGAACATACGTACAATATGCTTCTTGAAAGCCTCACGGATAGCAGTGGTAGCCTCATCAGTATCCAGATAGTACTCTTTCTCACCGAGTGAAAGACCGCCCTGACCTATGCTTACAAGGTTAGACTTGCTGTCCATCATATCGGCACCGATACCCAGACCGAAATAGTTGCCTGCCAGACCGTTTACATCCAACTCAGTCATGAGCGGGAATATCTCCTTGCGGTCCTTTACAGCCTCAATCTTCTCAATCCAGGGCTTCATGGGAGCAAGACCCTCAGTCTCACGGCGTGCGGTGTCAAGCACCAACTTATAGAGATCGGCAATCTTCTGTGCGTTTGTACCGGACTCATTGTCAGCAGCCACGATCTCATCGATCAGACCCTTCAACTGTTCACGGTTGTCTTCGGCCAACTGGTCAAAACTGCCAAAACGTGCATACTCGTCAGTAAGAGGATGTGCGGCATTCCAACCACCGTCTGCAAACTGGAAAAAATCATCACCGGGTACTGCGGTCTTGTCAAGATTCTCCATCTTGATACCTATACCCTGCTTGGAATTGTTACAAGAAATCATAGCCATTCCTGCAAATGCAATTGTGATTAACGTTACTTTTTTCATAACTCTTTAAATATGTAGTCTTTAAATACTTTCTCCTTCCATCATGGCCTCCTCCCAGCGTTCCTCGGCCTTGGCCAAGTCATCCTTGAGTTTACCGTAAGCCTCAAACATGGCGGGGTTCTGAGCGCCGCCCGGGGTAGCCAGCCACTCCTCAAGGTCCTTTATCTCCTTGGTGATGCGTTCCACCTCTTTCTCACACTCCTCAATCTTCTTCTGGACCTTGCGCTTGCGGCGTTCCTGCTCCTTCTTGGCCTCGTAATCCTCCTTTCCGGCCGATGCCCGATCCTGCGTAGCCTGAACCGCGGGTGCTCCCTTCATACGGCCTATGTCAGCCAGGTTGTTCAGGTTCTTTTTCTGCAGGAAGTCATAGATGCCGCCCAGATGCTCGCGGACCTTACCGTCAGCAAACTCATAGACCTTGCTCACCAGTCCGTCCAGGAACTCACGGTCGTGGCTTACCACAATCACTGTGCCGTCAAAGGCCTGGATAGCCTCCTTGAGCACATCCTTTGATGCCATATCCAAATGGTTGGTAGGCTCGTCAAGTATAAGCAGGTTATTGGGTGTAAGCAGCAGACGTATCATTGCCAGACGTGAGCGCTCTCCTCCGGAAAGCACTTTTACTTTCTTCTGACCGGCCTCACCGCCAAACATGAATGCACCCAGGATATCGTTTATGCGGGTACGGAAAGGACCGGTAGCCACGTTGTCAATGGTATCGTGAACCGTCACCTCATCATCCAGCAACTGTGCCTGATTCTGGGCATAGTAACCTATCTGTATGTTATGACCTATGGTAAGCGTTCCGTCAAACGGAATCTCGCCCATGATGCACTTTACAAGTGTGGTCTTACCCTCACCGTTACGGCCTACAAAAGCCACCTTCTCACCGCGCTTGATGGTCAGGTCAACACCGCTGAATACCGTGTGGTCGCCGTAACTCTTGGCAACACCCTCACAGATTACGGGATAGTTGCCGCTGCGGATTGCGGGCGGGAACTTAAGACGCATGGTCTTGTTGTCCACCTCATCAATCTCAATGGGAACAATCTTCTCCAGGGCCTTGATGCGGCTCTGCACCTGTACGGCTTTGGTGGGTTTGTAGCGGAAACGCTCTATGAACTCCTTGGCATCGGCTATCTCCTTCTGCTGGTTCTCATAGGCGCGCAGCTGCTGCTCACGGCGCTCCTTGCGCAACTCCACAAACTCATTGTACTTGACCTTGTAGTCATAAATCACGCCGCACGATATCTCTATGGTGCGGTTGGTCACGTTGTTTATGAAAGCGCGGTCGTGGCTGACCAGAATCACTGCGTTGCAGCGCTTGGCCAGGAACTCCTCAAGCCACTGTATGCTCTCTATGTCCAGATGGTTGGTAGGCTCGTCAAGCAAAAGCACATCGGGGTGACGCAACAGTATCTTGGCCAACTCTATGCGCATGCGCCAGCCGCCGCTGAACTCGCTTGTGGGGCGGTCAAAATCATCGCGGCGGAATCCCAGACCCAGCAGGGCCTGCTCAAGTTCAGCCTGATAGTTGCCGCCGCCCATCATCTGGTAGCGCTCACTCTCGCGGGTGAATCGGTCTATAAGAGCGTGATACTCCTCACTCTCATAGTCGGTGCGCTCAACCATCTGGTTGTTCAGGCGCTCAACCTCGGCCTTGAGTTTATGGATATCTTCGAATGCGGTCTCGGCCTCCTGTCTTACGGTGCGTGTATCGGCCAGTTTCATAACCTGGGGCAGATAACCTATGGTCATCTCCTTGGGTATTGAAACGGTGCCCGATGTAGGCTGCTGCAGTCCGGCAATGATCTTAAGCATGGTCGATTTGCCCGCACCGTTCTTACCCACCAGGGCAATACGGTCCTTGTCACCTACCACGTAGCTGACATCATGGAACAGGGGACGGGCCCCGAACTCTACCTTAAGATTCTCTACCGAAAACACTTATGCAAACAGCTTGGCGGGATAAACGCCCTCCTTTACAAGTTCTGCAATCTTGTCTACAACACCCTGGCGGTCCTCAGCGTATGTTACGCCGAACCACTTGGCGGTTGTATCAAGAACCTCAACGGTTGCAGTACCGTTATTGATCAGCTCATTCACCATGAGCGGAATGAAATACTCAGACTTGGGAACGTTGATATTGGCCTTGAGCCATCCCTTGAAGAAATCCTCGGAGTACTTCATATAGTCAGGGGTGAATCCCCATACGTTCATTGAAACGGGAGTGTTGTCCTCAATGCGTACCCACTCTTCACCGTCCTTGTAGCATACGCCGTTTTCACGACGCAGTATCTCGGTGCGCTCCACAACGGTAGTAAGATGACGCTGTGCGTTGACCTCACATACACCGCGTGACACCTTACCGTTCTCGCTCAGGGTGTTGGCTACGCGGAAACCTACCATTGAGTAAACGTTCTTTGAACCTTCAGGCAGACTGCTCAGGAACTTGCCCATAACGGCAAAGCAGTCACGGCCGTAAAAGTCATCGGCATTGATTACGCAGAAAGGCTCGTTGATCACATCCTTTGCCATAAGCACTGCGTGGTTGGTACCCCAGGGCTTGGTGCGGTCCTCGGGGCATTTGAAACCCTCGGGCAGGTCATTGATGCTCTGGAACACAACCTCGGTCTGAACATGGCCCTCATACTTCTTGAGCACCAGACGGCGGAAATCATCCTCAAAGTCCTTGCGGATAATGAACAACACCTTGCCGAATCCGGCGCGGATAGCGTCAAACACTGAGTAATCCATAATGGTCTCACCACTGGGGCCCAGAGCATCCAACTGCTTGAGTCCACCGTAACGGCTGCCCATACCGGCTGCCAGAACAACGAGTGCAGGTTTCATAAATATCTGTTTTTTGATTATTATTCCGTTTTAATTCGCAAAGGTAACACATTTCCACCTATTATTTCGCTATATTCGCACTCAAGAAAACACTTTGAATTATGAAAAGATATCTGATTGGAATTCCTTTGGTATTGGCATTGCTTTTTGCCACAAACTGCAAGAATAACGGCACTGCCGCTCCGGTCGAGGAGGTTGATGCCGACACCATTATCCTGGACGCCGACCAGTACGTGCGTTTTGAGACCACAAAGGGCAACTTCACCCTCAAACTCTACCGCGAGACTCCCCTTCACCGCCACAACATGGTACGTCTGGCACGCAAAGGATTCTATGACGGTCAGCTTTTCTTTGGAATTCAGAGAAACTATAAGATCCAGAGCGGTGACGTAAACTCCAAGAATGCCAAACCCGGTCAGGAGATAGGAATAGATGTAAAGGATGATACCATAGCATCCGAGGTAAATCCCTGGAAATTCTACCACAAGCGCGGAGCCGTAGGACAGGCCAGCACCAAGCAGTTCAACTACTCCACAAGCCAGCAGTTCTACATAATCACAGGCAGCAAGGTTAAGACCAACACCCTGCCCGCTCAGGAAAAGATCATCAACAAGCGTTACCGTCAGGCTGTAAAGGACTCCATCACACAGCCCCACGCCAAGGATATCCTGACATGGCAGAAATACGGTGAAAAGAAAAAGATCAGCAAACTCAATCAGCAACTCAACGATCAGGCCGATGCCATCATGAAGACCCGCAAGGAGTTCACCTACTCAAAGGAGCAGATAAAGGAGTATGGTGAGGTAGGCGGAGCCCCCAACCTGGACGGACTCTATACCGTATTCGGTGAAGTATCTGAAGGAATGGATGTGGTCGAAGCAATATCGCTGATGCACGCCACCGGAAAGAACGGACGCCCCGAGCCCGATGTAAAGATCATCAGGGCTTACGTCATTGAATAGTGAAACTCTGCCACAGAGTGTCATCGGGCAGAGGAGCCTTGACATCTATCATCTCATGTGACACGGGATGCTCAAACGTCACGTGATATGCGTGCAGTGATATGCTGCCGTCCGGATTTGAGCGCTCGGCCCCGTACTTGAGGTCACCCTTGATAGGACACCCCATCTTGGCCAACTGACAGCGTATCTGATGATGACGTCCCGTCAGCAGTTCAATCTCCAGAAGATGATAATTGACTGAACTTGCCACCAGTCTGTAATTGAGGATGGCCTGCTTGCTGCCGGGCACTTCCTTGTCATATGCGTATGAACGGTTCTGTTTCTCATTGCGTACCAGCCAGTTCTCAAGCCTTCCCTCGGGGTTCTTTGGCCTGTTCTTTACAATAGCCAGATAGCGCTTATCGACACTGCCAACGCGGAACATCTCATTCAGACGTGACAGGGCCTTGCTGGTTTTGGCCAGCACCACTATTCCGCTTACGGGGC
>JAZMZT010000114.1:0-7621 GCA_045586125.1 Bacteroidaceae bacterium
TCTGGTGAACAATGCCGGAATACGCCGTGATAACCTGATGATATTCATGCAGGATGATGACTGGAACAGCGTACTTAATACCAACCTGAACAGTTTCTTCTTCCTGACACGCCGTGTGCTCAAGAATATGCTCTCCAAACGCTGGGGCAGGATAGTGAACATGGCTTCACTGTCAGGCATCAAGGGCCTGCCCGGTCAGACCAACTATTCAGCCGCCAAGGCCGCACTGATAGGCGCCACTAAGGCTCTGGCACAGGAGGTTGCCGCACGCAAGATTACCGTTAATGCAGTGGCGCCCGGATTCATAGCAACCGATATGATCAAGGAACTGCCTGAGGATGAACTCAGGAAGATGATTCCTGTGGGCAGGTTCGGAAAGCCCGAGGAGGTGGCATCGGCCGTAGGTTTCCTGGTTTCGGATGATGCAGCCTACATTACAGGTGAGGTTATATCAGTTAACGGTGGTCTCTATACATGATTTTCAATAGTTCAAAACAGTTTATATGAAAAAGATTCTTGTTTCTTTATTGTTTGCTGCAATGGCTTATTCGGCCAATGCACAGGTTGTTGTTAACGGAGTACGTGAACCCAGTGGCTATCAGGGACATCTGGAGTATTCAAATCTGTTCTATGTGAATGGACTTGAAACCGGAATGGACATTTCAACCACACACGGATTCTACTATACACCCAATATGTTTGTTGGCTTGGGTATAGGCCTGCATGTGGCACCCGGTGACGCTTATGTTCCGATATATGCTGCAGCCAAGTACATCTTCAACTACAGGACCAAGATTTCTCCGACAGTTCAGATGAAGATGGGTTCATTTTTCAATGAAGGTGCCAAACCGTACGCAGACCTGTCGTTCGGTTTCAGGTTTGCATCGGACCGTGATTTTGCTTTCTCAATACAGGCATGCGGTTCTTTCTATGCACCCTTTGACTATACGGAAAGTTATTGGGACAATAGTATAAGTAGCTACAATACCTTAACGGAGCGCAGGAACCTGTCAAGTGTAGGTCTGCGTCTGGGTATTGAATGGTAATAACAGAATATTTCTGATGGGAAGAGTTGTAATAACAGGAATGGGAATATGGAGTTGCCTGGGTCAGAATCTTGACCAGGTAAGGGCTTCATTGTTTGAAGGCAAATCCGGAATAGGCATAGATCCTGCACGTAAGGAGTATGGCTACCGCTCTCTGCTGACAGGTATTGTTCCCGCACCGGTACTGAAAGGTGTGCTGGACCGCCGTCTGCGTGCCGGTATGAGCGAGGAGGCTGAATATGCATTCATGGCATCACGTGAGGCTTTTGCCAATGCCGGTATCGATGATGATTATCTGCTCTCAAATGAGGTTGGCGTGATATTCGGCAATGATTCAAGTGCCAAACCTGTTATTGAGACCAACCGTATCATGGAGGAGTACAAGGACAGCGCCATGCTTGGATCGGGCCTGATATTCCAGTCCATGAACTCGACCGTAAACATGAATATGAGCACCGTATTCCATCTGCGCGGTGTGAATTTTACGCTGAGTGCCGCATGCGCCAGCGGATCACACGCCATAGGAATAGGGTACATGATGATACAGCAGGGCCTGCAGGATATGGTTCTTTGCGGTGGCGCACAGGAAACCAACTATCTCTCTATGGCATCGTTTGACGCACTGTCAGCATTCTCGGTACGCATGGATGAGCCGCAGAAGGCCTCACGTCCGTTTGACCGTGACCGCGACGGACTGGTTCCCAGCGGCGGTGCTGCAGCTCTGGTGCTTGAGGATTATGACCACGCCGTAAAGCGCGGCGCAAAGATACTGGCCGAGATTGCCGGTTACGGATTCTCATCAAACGGCACCGGAGGTATATCACAGCCCAATTCCGATGCGTCATTCCTGGCCATGAGCCGTGCGCTGGGGCAGGCCGGGGTGGATCCGGCTGATGTTGACTATATCAACGCCCATGCCACATCAACTCCCCAGGGAGATATGTTTGAGGCCATTGCGCTGGCACGTCTCTTTGAGGGACGCAAGGCATGGATAAGTTCAACCAAGTCCATGACCGGACATGAGTGCTGGATGGCAGGAGCCAGTGAGGCAGTCTACAGCACACTTATGCTCAACAACGGCTTTGTTGCACCCAACATCAACTTTGAGAACCCTGATGAGTACTCGGCCAAACTCAACATTGCCGCCGAGACCAAACAGACTGAATTAAGGACTATACTGTCAAATTCCTTTGGATTCGGAGGAACAAACAGTGCACTTGTAATCAAGAAGATATGAATCTGTCACCAGCCTTGAAGGAGGCTTACACCAAAGAGCATCTCAGCGCCCGCGACGCACAGCGTCTTGCGGAGTTCATAGCATGGGGTCCGATAGTTTTCCAGGCATCACGCCTGATGATAAAGTTCGGAATACTGGACCTTCTGCGTGATAATGTGGACGGACTTACCCAGCAGGAGATTGCCGATAAGACCAAGTTGTCTCTCTACGCCGTAAAGGTGCTCACCGAGGCCTCTCTGTCTATAGGCACAGTTTTGCTGGATCCTGATACGGACCGTTTCCGCCTTTCCAAGACAGGCTGGTTCCTGCTTACAAATCCCATCACCCGCGTTAACATTGACTTCAATCATGACGTCAATTATGAGGGCTGGTTCAAGCTTGAGGAATCACTCAAGGAGGGCCGTCCCGCCGGTTTGGAGCACTTTGGCAGTTGGCCTACGGTATATGAGGGACTCTCTCAGTTGCCTGAGCAGGTGCAGAAGAGCTGGTTCGGATTTGACCATTTCTACTCGGACCACTCGTTTGACCAGGCTCTCAAGATTGTGTTTGACGGAGGTCAGACAGAGTCACTGATAGATGTGGGCGGCAATACAGGCCGATGGGCCATGCGTTGCGTCGATTACAGCGACAAGGTAAAGGTTACCATAATGGACCTGCCGCAGCAACTTGAGATGATGCGCAAGCAGACTGCAGGAAAGAAGGGTGCCGACCGCATTGACGGATTCGGAATCAACCTGCTGGACCGTGCGCAGAAATTCCCCCAGGGAAGTCATTTTGACGCCATCTGGATGAGCCAGTTCCTGGACTGCTTCTCGGAGGATGAGATTCTGAGCATACTTACGCGTGCATCGGAAGCAATGGACAAGGATACACGTCTCTATATCATGGAGACCTTCTGGGACCGTCAGAAGTTTGAGCCGGGCGCATTGTGCCTGACCATGACGAGCCTCTATTTCACCGCCATTGCCAACGGAAACAGCAAGATGTATCACTCGGAGTGCATGGAACGTCTGGTGGAGCAGGCCGGCATGAAGGTTGAGACTATCCATGACAATCTTGGGCAGGGAGGTCACAGTATCATGGTTTGTAAACTGAAATAATCAAACAAGTAATAACATATGGACAGAAAAGAGATTGAAGCCAAAGTCAGGAATTTCATGATTGAGGATCTTGAGATTGACGAGGAGAAGATATGCCCTGACGCACTGCTCAAGAAGGATCTGGGTATTGACAGCCTGGATTTCATTGACATTGTGGTCATTGTAGAGAAGACATTCGGGGTTAAGATCAAGAGTGAGGAGATGGCTGGAGTGAAGACCTTCAGCGCGTTCTGTGACTATCTGGAGAGCAAGCTTGGCTAAGAAAGGGGGTAAACCCAAGGAATGGAAAGGAAGGACTGACGGTCTGCCGTGGATGATACGGTCGCTGGTAGTCCTGATGAAGGTGGTTGACAGGCACGTCATCTATTGTTTCATGGCGATAGTGGTGCCGTTTTATATGATCTTTCATCATGACAGTTATCTGGCAACCTACAGATTCTTCAGACAGCGATTCGGTTTTGGCCGGATAAAGTCATTCCTCAAGGTATACGCCAACCATTACCGTTTCGGCCAGGTCATTATAGACCGATACGCAGCCTATGCAGGCAAGAGGTTCCGGTTTGAACTGGACGGCAACGAAAGGTTCATGGAACTGGTGGGCGGTGAGCGCGGATTCGTGCAGCTGAGTTCACATGCCGGAAATTACGAGATGGTGGGATACGGTCTGACATCGACTGCCAAAAAGGTGAACGGCCTGTTTTACGGCGGTGAGACCCAGGTGATGATGGATTTCAGGCGTAAGATCCTGGCCATGCACAACGTGAACCTGATTGAGGTCGATGAGAGCATGTCACATATCTTCAGCATGAATGCGGCCATAGACCGCGGCGAGATTGTGAGCATGACGGGTGACCGCCTGTTCGGATCGGCCAAATCAATCAAGTGCATGTTCCTGGGCAAGGAGGCGCAGTTCCCTATGGGACCGTTTGCCCTGGCAGTGCAGAAGGAGGTTCCCATGCTGGCGGTATTCTCAATGCGCAGTCACGGAGCGTACAAGGTCTATGTGAGGGATATCAGACAGGATGAATCGCTCCCGCTCAGGGCACGTATGGCCGATATGGCTCAGAACTTTGCCTCAGAGTTGGAGAAAGTGGTCAGGATGTATCCCACACAGTGGTTCAACTACTATGATTTCTGGAAGGACTGATGAATGAGTTTGAAAAGGTAGATGTACACAAACTCCTGCCGCAGCAGGAGCCGTTCGTGATGATAGACCGTCTGGTTCATTACGATCCGGTTCGTACCGTTACCGCTCTTGAGGTCAGACCTGACAACATATTTGCCGATGACGGACATCTTAGTGTGGCCGGTCTGAATGAGAACATCGCACAGACCTGCGCAGCCAGGATGGGATACCGGAGCATGTCATCGGGCCAGAGAGTTAAGATTGGAGTCATTGGCGCCATTACCAATTTCAGTGTGATGCGCACTCCGCTGGTAGGTGAGGTGCTGACAACGACGATAGAGGTAGTGCAGGAGGTATTTCAGGTTACACTGGTACATGCAACCGTACAGGTGGCCGATGAGGTGATTGCCCAGACAGACCTCAAGATTGCACTGCAGGACTGATATTTAGGATTGATATGAAGGAACTGAAGACTACCGTACCGTTAAAGGTCCGTTTCAGTGAAGTGGACTCAATGAACATTGTATGGCACGGATCATACGTGATGTATTTTGAGGATGCCCGCGAGGCGTTCGGACGAGAGTACGGCATAGCTTATCTTGATATATTCGGCAACGGTTATTATGCTCCGCTGGTGGACCTGTCATTCAAGTACAAGAGTCCCATCACATACGGTATGAAGCCTCAGATTACCATAACCTACAGGCCGACCGATGCCGCCAAGATTGTGTTCGACTACGAGATTACCAATACCGAGAACGGCGAGGTGCTTGCCACAGGCCATTCAGTGCAGGTTTTCATGGATCTGAATTACCAGCTGGTATGGGTCAATCCCGAATTTTATGAGGAGTGGAAAAAGAGATGGCTCGAATGATAAGATGCATAGCAGATAACGTGGTGTCGCCGCTTGGAACAACTTCACGTTCCAATTACGACAGCGTCAAGGCCGGCAGGTCAGGACTGGCACGTTATGAGTCCATGGGCAATATCAGCACGCCTTTTGTGCTGTCACGCGTGAACCGCGCCGTAATTGACGGCCTGTGCGCAGAACTGGGCATACAGGGTAACTACACCTTTTTTGAGAAGTTCCTGCTTTGCTCATCGGTCCAGGCCGTAAGGGATGCCGGAATCGATGCCTCATCGGAGAGGGTACTCTTTATCATATCCACCACCAAGGGCAATGTGTCACTTCTGGGACAGCCTCAGGATGGAGTGGAGCAGGAGCGTGTATTGCTGGCCAAGGCCGCACGTGAGGTGATGCGTTTCTTTGGCAATCCCGGAAAATCGATTGTGGTATGCAACGCCTGCATATCGGGCGTATGCGCACAGATAGAGGCCATGCGTGCCCTGCGCAGCGGACGTTACGACTACGCCGTTGTGATTGGGGCCGATGAGCAGTCACCGTTCATCATATCGGGATTCCTCTCATTCAAGGCCATATCCGATGAGCCCTGCCGCCCGTTTGACAAGGACCGCAAGGGTCTGAATCTGGGCGAATGTGCCGCTACGGTGGTGCTGGAGGCATCGGACCAAAAGAATAGCGGTTGGGAACTTGTATGCGGCGCCATACGCAATGACGCCAACCATATATCGGGACCGTCACGTACGGGCGAGGGCAGTTACCTGTGTCTTACGGAGGTGCTTAAGGAGTGCCGCCGACCGGAACTGGCTTTTGTGAACGTTCACGGAACCGCAACCGCATACAATGACGAGATGGAGTCAATAGCGCTGTACCGCGCCGGACTGATTGACGTACCGGTAACGGGACTTAAGGGCTATTACGGACATACAATGGGCGCCGCAGGCATAATGGAGAGCATTCTTTCCATGTATGCGGTGCGTGACAATACGGTGCTTGCCACACGCGGTTACCGGGAGCAGGGAACAACTTACCCGGTAAGCGTAAGCAGCGAGACAAGAGAGTGCAATGGCAGCGAGTTCATAAAACTGCTGTCGGGTTTCGGCGGAAGCAATGCCGCTCTGTTATACAGATTCGTGGAGTAGGTATGGAGAGTAGAGGACTTGAATATGTTGTTCTGAATCAGGGTAATGCCCAACTGACGGATTTGTATCGCACTCAAATAGGCGATTGGCCCAAATTCTACAAGATGGATACCCTGAGCAAGGCTGGATTTGTGGCTACTGAATTGCTGCTCAAGAAAGTAGGTGAGCAAAGATGTAACAGCGAAGAGTTTATCCGGAGCCGCGCCATAGTGCTATTCGGCTCGACGGCTTCACTTTGCGCTGACCGCAATTACCAGGAAACAATACAGGATAAGGATAACTATTATCCAAGTCCGGCACTGTTTGTATATACCCTGCCCAACATCGTGACTGGCGAGATTGCCATACGCAACCACTGGCGCGGCGAGACATCATTCTACGTTCTGGAGGAGCCCGATGCACCACAGATGGCGTTTCATCTGGCATGCGCATTCCAGGACGCCGATACCGAGAGCATTCTTGCCGGATGGGTGGACAGCCGTATGAATGATGATTTCCAGGTCTTTGTGACCTTGATAAGCCGGGAGGATGCGGCCGATACTGATTGGCTGGCAGGACAATTGCAATTGATGATTAATAACTTAAACAAATGATATTATGGAAGAGTTGATTCTTAAACTGAAGCAGGAGATTATTGAGGTACTTAACCTTGAGGACGTCAAGCCCGAGGACATTGACAACGACGCCCCTCTGTTTGGTGAAGGCCTTGGCCTTGATTCAATTGATGCACTGGAACTTATCGTTCTCATGGAGAAGAACTACGGCATCAAGTTGCAGGATCCTGCCAAGGGTAAAGAGATATTCAAGTCCATCAACGTGATGGCTGATTTCATTCAGAAAAACCGCACCAGATAATGTCTCAGAGATCAGTGCTGATAACCGGCTGCGGCATTGTCAGTGCCATAGGCCTGGATTGCGGACAGGTGCTTGATTCGCTTCTGCAGGTACGTACCGGCGTGGGGCCTCTCAAATACCTCAAGACTGAGCATACGGAGTTTCCGGTAGGTGAGGTCAAACTGTCCGATGAGGAGATGGAGCGCCTTATGGGTATTGCTCCCGGTACTCCCACAACCCGTACGGCACTGATGGGAATGATTGCCCTGCATGA
>JAZMZT010000115.1:0-8241 GCA_045586125.1 Bacteroidaceae bacterium
GAGTATCAGGGTGCTTACGTAAAGAATGCATATGATCCCAAGTTCAACGAGGGCGGCAAGTACGATGAGGCTGCTGCATCCAAGGCCGAGGATCTGAACGTATATCTGTGCATCCGCATGAAGCAGGAGGGCACAGCATTCAAGATTGAAAAGCACGTTCACAACTATCCGCACTGCTGGCGTACCGACAAACCTGTGCTCTACTATCCTCTGGACAGCTGGTTCATCAAGGCATCGGCCGCACGCGACAGGATGATTGAACTCAATAACACCATCAAGTGGAAACCCGAGTCAACCGGTACAGGCCGTTTCGGAAAGTGGCTTGAGAACCTTAATGACTGGAACCTGAGCCGCAGCCGCTACTGGGGTACTCCGCTGCCCATCTGGCGCAACGACAGTGGCGACGAGTTGTGCATCGGCTCCGTTGAGGAACTCTACAACGAGATTGAGAAGTCTGTAAAGGCCGGCGTGATGAAATCCAACCCGTTCAAGGAGAAAGGATTCCAACCCGGTGTTTACACTCAGGAAAACTACGATAAGATTGACCTGCACCGCCCGTACGTGGATGACATCATCCTGGTATCTGAGGCAGGCCGTCCCATGAAGCGTGAGCTTGATCTGATTGACGTCTGGTTTGACAGCGGCGCCATGCCGTTCGCCCAGATGCACTATCCGTTTGAGAATAAGGATCTGATTGACAACGGTACAGTATTCCCGGCCGATTTCATTGCCGAGGGTGTTGACCAGACACGCGGTTGGTTCTACACACTTCATGCCATAGCAACCATGGTCAAGAACGGCGTATCGTTCAAGACTGTAATATCAAACGGTCTTGTGCTTGACAAGAACGGCAACAAGATGTCCAAGCGTCTGGGCAATGCCGTTGATCCGTTTGAGGAGATTGAAAAGTTCGGCAGCGATGCCCTGCGCTGGTACATGATAACCAACGCCCAGCCTTGGGATAACCTCAAGTTTGATGAGGAGGGCGTGAAGGATGTTACCCGCAAGTTCTTCGGCACACTGCACAATACATACAAGTTCTTTGCTCAGTACGCAAATGTGGATGGCTTTGACAATTCAGCCGCTCAGATTGCAGTAGCAGAGCGTCCCGTTATGGACCGCTGGATACTGAGTGAGCTGAATTCACTCACCAAGGATGTCCGCGAGAGCCTTGACGACTACGAGCCTACACGCGCCGGCCGTCTGATCACCAACTTTGTCAACGACTACCTGTCCAACTGGTACGTTCACCTGACCCGTGACCGTTACTGGGGCAGCAGCATGAGCGCTGACAAACTGGCTGCCTATCAGACCCTTTACACATGCCTGGAGACCGTGGCCCGTCTGATGTCACCCATAGCTCCGTTCTATGCAGACCGTCTGTTCCGTGACCTGACCGCCGTTTGCGCAAACACTCCGGTATCAGTTCATCTGGCCGAGTATCCCAAGTGCGATGACACCCTGGTTGACAAGGAGCTTGAGACCCGTATGGAGCTTGCACAGAAACTCACCTCAATGGTGCTGGCACTGCGTAAGCGTGACGATGTAAAGATCAACGTGCGCAAGCCGTTGCAGAAGATACTGATCCCCGTAACCGCTGAACTCCGTTCACATCTGGAGCCCGTCAAGGAACTTATCCGCGATGAGGTCAATGTCAAGGAGGTTGAGTTCGTGGAGGGCGCCACAAGCGTTCTGGTCAAGAAGGTAAAGTGCAACTTCAAGATCCTGGGCAAGAAGTTCGGACCGCTCATGAAGGGCGTTGCCGCAGCTGTTCAGAACATGAGCCAGGAGGATGTTGCCGCACTTGAGCAGAACGGCAGTTTCACATTTGATATCAACGGCACTCCCGCCACTGTCGATACCACTGAGGTTGAGATCTTCAGCGAGGATATCCCCGGCTGGGTAGTAGCCAACGAGGGCACTCTCACAGTTGCTCTTGATATTCAGTTGACCGATGAACTCAAGCGCGAGGGTATAGCCCGTGAGCTTAAGAAACGTATCCAGGATGTACGTAAACTGACAGGTCTTGAGATTACAGACCGCATCAAAGTGCGTCTGGAGTCCAATGAGCAGACCGATGCCGCCGTACGTGAATATGATGAGTGGATAAAGAGTCAGGTTCTGGCTGATTCAATCGAGATAGTTCCCGCTCTTGACAAGTTTGAGGATGTATCGTTCGACGAGTACACACTGAAAGTTCAAATAGAGAAAATATAAACCTTAACAACCAATTAAAATTCCCCGCTATGGCAGAGAAGAACCGCTATTCTGATGAGGAACTTGAGGAGTTCCGTCAGATTATCAATGAAAAACTTGAAGTTGCACAGAGGGACTATGATGCACTCAAGGCCTCTCTTATGAATGCCGACAACAACAGTACAGATGACACATCTCCCACTTACAAAGTCCTTGAGGAGGGAGCCAACACTCTTTCAAAGGAGGAAACCACACGTCTGGCACAGCGTCAGATGAAGTTCATCCAGTCACTTCAGGCTGCACTTGTACGTATTGAGAACAAGACATACGGTATCTGCCGCGAGACCGGCAAGCTCATTCCCAAGGAGCGCCTTCGCGCCGTACCTCACGCTACACTTTGCATTGAGGCCAAGCAGAACAAACATTGATTCCCGTCATGGATAACTTTCAGCCGGAGAGCAGCAAGACTTCCCGTCAGGGACTTATTTCGCTTGTAATAGTCCTTTCTGTACTGGTTATTGATCAGATTATCAAGATCCTGGTCAAGACCGGCATGTCTCTTGGCGAAAGTATTGACGTCACACCGTGGTTCAAGATACTGTTTGTTGAGAACAACGGTATGGCCTTTGGAATGGAGATAATAGGCAAACTGTTCCTCTCTCTGTTCCGCATCGGTGCCATAGGTTTCTTTACCTGGTACCTGATAAAGATCATAAACAAGGGCTTCCCCACAGGTTATGTCATAACCATATCGTTCGTGATAGCAGGTGCAATGGGCAACCTGCTGGACTGCATGTTCTATGGGCTGATATTTACCGAAAGCACACCATTCAATGAGGCAACCATGACAGCCTTCGGAGACGGCTATGCTCCGTTCCTGTACGGCAAGGTTGTAGATATGTTCTATTTCCCGCTTTGGACATGGCCGGATTGGATGCCTCTGGTTGGTGGTGACATCTTCTTTGAACCTGTATTCAATTTTGCGGACTCATGTATCACATGCGGTGTGATAACGCTTCTGCTTTTCTACACCAAGTTTGTGAATATGGGCCTCAAATACAAGGACCCAGATGAGGAAAACTGATATACTGGTACTGGTCCTGCTCGCCACGCTCCTTTCGGGCTGCCGTCTGCACCGTCCCGATGACGTGATGTCTCCCAAAAAGATGGAGCAGTTCCTCTATGACTATCATCTGGCGCAGGCCATCGGCCAGGAACTCTCCAAAGAGCAGAAATACACCTCAAAGGCCTACATTGACTGGGCGTATGAGAAGAACGGTGTCAATGTTGAGGATTTCAACCGCTCGCTGGTATGGTACACACGTAATCCCAAGGAACTTGCCAAGATATACAAGCGCCTCTCGGTCAGGGTGGATGCCGAGTACAAATCGGCCAGCCGCTCACTCTCACAGATAGAGAAGACGTCATTCACAATCCAGTCAGGAGACAGCGTGAACCTCTGGTATCTTTCACCGAGCGCAATACTCAATACGTCCGATTACATGAGCAAACTGACGTACAGGATATCCCGCGACACCACATTCCATAAAGGTGATACCATACGTCTGAACATGAACGGGACATTTGCATCGGCCGATACCTGTGTGCCCCATTATTCATACATCTCGCTCTCCGCATACTACGGAGACAGCGTTTCCACATCAGATACCCTGCTGCGTAACAGCGGCCGTGTGGAATTGTCGCTTGTTCTTGATACGGTTAAGAATTTTTCAAGCTTAAGCGGATCGGTCAACTATCTTGATTCGACCGATAACCGTAACGGCATATTGGTTCTGTCGGGGATGGAACTTATGCGTTACCACACCTCCTTCTGAATTCCGAGCAGACTATTGCGGTGGCGATGGCCACATTCAGAGATTCCGACGTTGCGGCTCCTGCAGGCCATGCAGGGATAAACAGTTTGCGGTTTACAGTCTTGCCTACCTCCTTGCTGATGCCGTTTCCTTCATTCCCCATAATAATCACGCCGTTGGCAGAAAGGGTGGTGTCATAGATGATGTCGCCCTCAAGGAAAGTTCCGTAAACGGGAACAGAGTCGGGCAGTGCGGTGAGTTCCTTTGCCAGGTCTGTGTAATGGATTCTTACTCTTGCTATGGCTCCCATAGTTGCCTGGACGGCCTTGGGATTGTAGATATCGGCCGTACCTCTGGAACAGAAAATATCCTTTATGCCGAACCAGTCGGCTATTCTCATTATGGTACCCAGGTTGCCGGGATCCTGGACATCGTCCAGTGCAAGAACCAGGTTCTTTGAGGCGGCCTCCTTCATGGCCTGACGCTCATCGGGCATGCAGAACACCGCAAGCACATCCTGGGGTGAACGCAGCAGGCTGGCACGCTTCAGTTCATCAGGCGTAACAGCCTCTATGCGGTCGGCGGGAATGCGGCTGTGGCTGCCCAGCCATTCCTGGGTGGCAACCAGGAGGATGCACTTGAAAACGCCCAGCAGTTCACCTACCAGTTTATGTCCTTCGGCAACAAAAAGTCTCTTCTCATCACGGAACTTCTTTAGTTCCAGACTCTTGATGTTCTTTATGTCATTTTTGCTGAGCATGTGCGTCATTTTGGTTGGTGTAAAGATAGTTATTTTTCAAATCTGCTCTTTGATACCATGTCTACTTTCTGTATCTTTGAAAAATTTATGGTATACTCAATATGGGCAGGAGTAAATTACATATTCTAATAGCGTCGGCCGCAGTCATGTGGTTGGCATCCTGCTCAGTCTACAAGTACGTACCAGAGGGACAGCACCTGCTCAACAAGGTGGAGGTTACATCCGACGGCAAGGGCATACAGGACATATCCAAGTTCAAGAATCTCTCATATCAGACACCCAATTCACGTTGGTTCGGACTGTTCCGTTTCCCGCTCAGGTTCTACTCCATGACACATACCAAATCGGGTGAGGCGCCTGTGCTCTATGACCAGTTGCTCTCAGAGGCCACCTGCGTTGATATGAAACGCTCCCTGATGAATTCAGGCTATCTGAACGCTCAGGTTACCTATACGGCGCAGAACAAACGCAGGCCCAAGACCACCGTCCACTATGAACTCCATCCCGGAAAGATGTTCGTGGTTGACAGCGTGAGAGTTACCATTCAGGATGAAGAGATAAGACGCATCTTCAACGAGCACAAGGATGAGACTCTTCTGGTGCCCGGTATCAACCTGGACGCCTCCATTCTGGACGATGAGCGTAACCGCATAGTCAGCCTGGTACGCCGCTACGGATACTACCTGTTCAACAGGGATTTTGTATCATTCGTGGCCGATACCGCCAAGGGCAGCGACAAGGTGGGTCTGAGAATGATTGTGGCAGCCGAGAGCACCGATGAGGACGGCACCGTGCATCCGCACAGACAGTTCACCATATCATCCATTGATTACGTGCTGTCCGATGAAAACGGCAATCTGCCTGATCCTTCAACATCCAGTTCAATAGAGAACTACAACGGATTCAGCCTGACCTATCCCGGCAACAGCCGCAAGCCCATGCTGCGTCCCAAAATCCTTGACATACATTCATTCCTCAGGGAGGGAATGACATTCAACTCTGACTCAATCTCCAAGACATATTCATCGCTTTCACGCCTTGGAATGCTCCGTTACTCGGATATCAGTCCCAGCGTGGTGCCCGGCAGTGACAATCTTCTCAATGTCAACGTGCTCCTTATGAGCCTGCCCAAACATTCATTCTCATTTGAGGTTGAGGGAACCAATACAGCCGGTGACCTGGGTGCAGCAGCATCCCTTTCATTCACCAACCGCAACCTGTTCAGAGGCTCGGAGCAGCTGACCATAAAACTCCGCGGAGCATACGAGTCCATATCCAACCTGCCCGGTTATACGGGTGACACCTATCTGGAATACGGTGTTGAGGCAAACCTGGATTTCCCGGAGTTCCTGATGCCTTTTTTGTCACAGGACCTGCAGCGCCGAAGCCAGGCAACGTCCCGATTCAGTTTCAAGGTTAACGCACAGCGCCGTCCCGAGTTCCAGAAAACCATATTCTCGTCAGGCTGGAGTTACCGCTGGGGAGAGACATGGCAGCAGACACACCAACTTGACGTGCTGGACCTGAACTATCTTGTGGTGCCTTGGATATCGGACTATTTCAAGTCAGAGTATCTGGATCAGGTCTACTCGGCCAGATCTATTCTGAGATATAACTATGAGGACCTGCTCATAACCAAGTTCGGTTATACGTTCTATTATTCAAACGCCAGGATTAACTCTGTCGCTCCGTTCCAGTATTCGGTACGTGTGGGCGTTGAGACATCGGGCAATATGCTTAACCTGCTGGCCAAACCGCTCAGTTTTGAGAAGAATGAAGCCGGACAGAACAAGGTGTTCGGTGTGGCGTTTGCGCAATATGTCAAGCATG
Organism: Bacteroidaceae bacterium; assembly: GCA_045586125.1. Lineage (GTDB taxonomy): Bacteria > Bacteroidota > Bacteroidia > Bacteroidales > Bacteroidaceae > Colenecus. The sequence continues at coordinate 6,601 of JAZMZT010000115.1, forward strand.
ATTTCTCATTCACTGCCAACTGGCGCCTGGACCGCATGAACAACTTTGTGCTGCATACGGAGTGGGGCATAGCGGTTCCCTACGGAAACTCCACGAGTCTGCCGTTTGAGAAGCGATACTTTGCCGGCGGTGCCAACAGCGTGCGCGGTTGGGCTGTCCGTGAACTCGGACCCGGTAAGTTCAGGGGCGATGACAAAACCATTGATTACATCAAACAGTCCGGTGACATCAAACTGGGTGCAAGCCTTGAATACCGTTCCAAACTGTTCTGGAAGGTAAACGGCGCGGCATTCATTGATGCCGGTAACATCTGGACCATACGTGAATATACCGAACAGCCCGGCGGCTTGTTCGAATTCAGCAGTTTCTATAAGCAGATAGCTGTCTCCTATGGACTGGGACTCAGGTTTGATTTCGGATTCCTGGTTCTCAGACTTGACGGCGGTATGAAGGCCTACAATCCTTCGGGACGCACCATGTACCGTCGTCTGCCTTTGGTACATCCTGATTTCAACAGGGATTTTGCATTCCATCTGGCGGTGGGCTATCCGTTCTGACCATTAAAGACACACGTGATTATGAAAAAGGAAATAAGACAACATAAAAATGAAAATCTACTTTATGAGTTTGTCAAGTGGAAGCAGCGGAAACTGCTACTATCTTGGCACAGACGAACATGCAATCCTGATTGACGCCGGCATACCGGTAAAACAGATCAAAGGATACCTCAAGGATGCAGGCGTTCCGTTTGAGAGAATCATGGCAGTATTTGTGACACATGATCACGCTGACCATATCAAGGCTCTGGGCAATCTGGGTGAGAAGTGCGCTATCCCTGTGTACGCCACACGTGAGACCCATGAGGGTATCAACAACAACTACTGCATGACGGAGAAACTGTCCAGTTGCGTACGTTTTGTGGAGAAGGAGGTTCCCTTCAGTTTTCACGAGTTTACCATCACTCCGTTTGAGGTGCCTCATGACGGAACCGATAACGTAGGCTACCGTGTAGAGGTGGACGGCAAGGTGTTCTGCTTTGTAACTGACCTTGGCCATATCACCGAGACCGCTTCCAAGTACATTCTCCAGGCCAACTACCTGATCATGGAAGCCAACTATGATGAGGATATGCTGCGAATGGGTAACTATCCCCAGTTCCTGAAAGACCGCATTACAAGCCCTCAGGGACACCTGAGTAACAAAACCACAGCCAAGTTCCTGGCCGAGAACATTCATCCCGACCTCAAGAACATCTGGCTCTGCCACCTGAGCGGAGAGAACAACCACCCCGAAATAGCCTACAAAACCGTAGAATACGAACTGCGCGGAGTAGGAGTAATCCCCGGCAAAGACGTTCAGCTCTGTGCCCTGAAGCGCACCACTCCCAGCGAATTGTATATATTTGAATAGAAAAAGGTAGTGTACAAAAAAATGGAGGCCTTTAGACCTCCATTTTTTTGTACGCGATCAGGGATTCGAACCCTGGACCCATTGATTAAGAGTCAATTGCTCTACCAACTGAGCTAATCGCGCATCACTGCTTTCTCGTAAAGCGATGCAAAGGTACTCCTTTTTGTCATTACTCCAAAGCGAAAAGCCAAAATTTTTTCAAAAAAAACAACTCCGACGAAACTTCATCGG
>JAZMZT010000116.1:0-21466 GCA_045586125.1 Bacteroidaceae bacterium
TGTTCCTGATTTTACAGGATGGTACAAAGGCCTGTTCGGATTCGTAAAGGATGGTACCATCAAAAACCTTAATATGTATGACGCACGTATGTCCGGTGCAAGACGCATGGGTATCATTGCTTCTATTATCTATTCCGGAACAGTGACAAATTGTACTGTCAATAGTGGTTATGTTTATGCTATTGATGGAGGTGCAGGTGCGATTGCGGGTGAGAATGAAGGCATTATAGAAAACTGTTACGTCAATTCAAATGTTATAGCGTCAACAGGCGCGGGTGCTGTTGCGGGTTACAACGGCGGAGTGATCCGGAATACACATGCAAAGGGTATTTCCCATTGTACTGAATACTTTGTGGGTGGCTTGGTGGGCAGTAATTTTGATACTGGACTGATAGAAAAATGCTGGGCCGATGTAGAAGTTTCACGTGGTGGTTATATATATAACACAAATCCTGATGCCGGCGGATTTGTGGGTGACAATCAAGGGACAATAAGGGAATGCTGGTGCACAGGTGATGTCTATGGCTCTTTTAGACATGGAGCAGGAGGTTTCTGTGGAAGGAACAGAAAACTTATAGAATCCTGTTATTCTACAGGAAATGTCTATGGAGACGGATTATATGGTGCAGCATCGTTTGTTAATGAGAATGGTTATTTATCTGATTATAACGGTTATCTGGAAATTTCTACACCTGGTGTCTGCATTAATTGCTTCAGCACCGGTGCCAGTTATAACAGTGATACAATGGAAAAGATTTCTCACGGCTCTTTTCTTCAAGGTATTTGTAGTGAGTATTATGATCCGACATATACAGATGACGGTTTGAATTCTTCACGCACAGTAAACTGTGTGTTTAACATTGATAGTGTGGCAACGCCTGCAGGTCAAACCTTTGGAGGTGCTTTGGGCTATACAACGGCCTTTATGAAGAGCCGTGCTTTTGTGGAACGTCTTAATATGGTTGCGGCATTATGCGGAACCAGTACCTGGGAATATCGTGAGGGGGATTATCCTGTTCCGACAGGAATCAAGGCCACCAATATCAAGGACTATCTGGGCGGTGGTTCAGGAACTCTACAGGATCCTTTCATTATCAGCAACAAGACTCACTTGGAGAATTTCAGGACATACGTAAATATCGGATGGGATTTCAGGGGACAATATATATTGCAGAATAATGACATAGAACTGAACGCACCGTTTGAACAGTGGGGGATACAAGCCCCGGTGGAATGGGTGCCGATAGGATGTGATTGGCTTTCGCTTGAAAACGGTTCATACGGATTTGAATATAGTTTCCGCGGTACGTATGACGGTGGATTTCATGAAGTAAAGAATATGTATATTGACAACCAGAAAGGGTTGTCAGGTCTGTTTGGAACGTTGCGTTCACATGCGGTCATCAAGAATTTAGGAGTGACGGATGCATACGTTACAACAAGCGGAAACAATGGAATTCTGGTAGGAAACGTACAGCGTTATGCCCGTTTTGTAACCATTTCGCAATGCTGGACATCAGGAATGATAAAAAGCCAAGAAGGTTATTGTGGCGCAGGTGCTTTGCTCGGCGGTATCGCACTGGAGGGAAATGTCAATATCCTGAACTGCTCCAGTTCTGCTGATGTTTATGGTCCTGATTACGGGTCGGCCGTAGTGGGTGATGAGAACTATATTGGCGGAGTGTCATACAGCAACGATACGGTCGGTAATTATCTGTTTACAGGCATACTCAATAGCGGCAGGGAAAAAGTCTTACCTATGACCGGCAGGGAACGGCATTTTAACGGCTTCTTTGACTATGACATAACGCAGCATTCTAATGATAAGAATGAGGAAAAACAAAAGGAGGATGATTATCTTGATTATGGGCGTAACACCAGTTATCTGCAAAGCAGAGAATTAGTGAATATTATGAATGCCTGGGTCGATGACTGGAACAGCACTCATAGTTTCAAACTGGATTATTGGGAGTGGAATGATGGGCAATATCCCAAGGTTTCGCCCACATTCATTCCGTCTCTGACTGTTACATTTAATTCCAACGGCGGTACTACCATTGCCGATAAGCGGGTAGTTAGGGACGGTTGCATACAGGCTCCTGCTCATCCTGTCCGTGACGGATACATTTTTGGTGGTTGGTATAAGGATCCTGAATTCAAACAGATTTTTATGTTTGACGAAATGCCCATAGCTGCCAGTTGTACTCTATATGCAAAATGGATTACGCCTTCTGGGTATGACCTTACTCCATTTAACAACAAGTTCGCTACAACATTCCATATTACCACAAAAGAGCAGTTGTATGGATTGGCCGTGGCAGTAAAAGGAATTGATGGAGAGCGTGCCGCCATGACTTTTGAGGGAAAGAAGATATGTCTTGATAATGACATTTTCCTAAATGATACTGCCGATTGGAAATACTGGGGTAAGTATGCCTTTGCTCAACAGTGGACTCCCATAGGAGATTGGTACGATGAGTTTCTGGGCGATTTTGATGGTCAGGGACATACAGTATATGGTATGTATCTTAAAGATGACAGTGGAGCAGATTCTAAATATTATGGTTTGTTTGGATATGTTGGTAACGGTTCCGTAACACCTACGATAGAGAGAACAGGCGTTGAGGCATCGGTCTTTGATTTGAAGAATTGTTTCTATGTAGGATTGTTGGTTGGCGATTTGCGCAATGGAACCGTGTCACAGTGTTATGCATCCGGTATAATAAACGGCAATGGAACGAACCATGTCGGAGGATTGATAGGTATGTTAGGTGGTGAATACAGCGGTGAGAGAGGAGGTGCTGTAATTAACAGCTATGCGCGTCTGGAAGGAGATGTTATTCTATATAGCACATATGCCGATGTTCCGGAACTTGGAGGACTTGTCGGTGTTGCAAAAGATGATAACAGCATAATCACCAACTGTTATGCTGTGGGAGATGCAGTAACCAGATATACAATGTTCTCGACGGCCAATAATGCATGCGGATTATGCACTGGTAAAAGTTATGATAGAGATAAGGAGGCAACTGTCACCAATTCTTTTTATAATAGGGATATTATGAACGTTAAGGGCATCGGTACTCCAAGAGGCACAGTGGAGATGCATCTTAAGTCATACTATACGGATTGGGATTTCAATGAAGTCTGGGGGCGCAATGATACAATTAATGATGGTTATCCTTATCTGCGCTGCATGTATGGTGAACTGATTCCTGATGATCAGGATCCTATTGTTGTTACAGGTATTACTATGCTTGAAGCTACACCGCAGAATCAGTACTACCCATTGAGCCTTAATCCCTTTGATACAATACAATTGCACGTTAATGTGTTGCCTGCCGATGCGTATGACAAAACTGTCATCTGGACCAGCAGTGACACTACTGTTGCGGTTGTAACTGATAGTGGTCTGGTTATTCCCCGTTTCCGCCCAGATCAGGCAGGAAAAGCTTTCGGCGTAAGTATCACTGCAACAACAAGATTAGGCAACTATTCTGTTACCTGCCGTTTAAGTGTTAATCAACCAGGTCTGACAAGAGTATTGAATGGCACTTATAGAGAGAAATGCATTGGAGATGAGAAGTGGGGAATGTCAACGGGTTATTATAGTGTTAACAGCCAGTTGGAGTATGGAGTATATAACTATATCGATTCTTTGTTCACTCCGGCTACATGGACAAGCAGTAATCCTGACGTGGCTGTAGTTGAAGTTCTTTCGAATGACACATTGGTTCGTGAAACTTATGACGCAAATGCAAAATATGTAAAGGCATCGTACATTATAATCAAGGGTGTTTCTGCAGGTAAGACAACAATTACGGGTGTCGATGAGCATGGCTCAACATACTCACTTAACTTAACATACCAAGTCTATGATCCGGAAGGAATAAATCTTAGCCAGGTAAAAGATAAAATGAATATCGGTGATTCGGTGTTGTTTAAAACGACCCCATTGCCCCGTCATGCAAGCTATCTGCCCAGACTGCAATGGCGGAGTACCAATGAGAGCGTCCTCTCTGTCAATCAGAACGGTATGATTAAGGCATTGGGAGAGGGCACGGCGGATGTCGTCATTACATCATCGGACTTTGAGAATGTTTACGCTAAAACAATAACAGTCAATTCTATTCCCGTTTCTTCTGTGGATATATATTCTGATGGCTTTGGCGGAACTTTGATGGAAGGAGACAGTGTGCAGTTCCATGCCAATGTTTATCCTCAGAATGCATCATATAAAGATCTGGTTTGGAGCAGCAGTGATACCACGGTTGCTACAGTTGACCAAAACGGACTTGTCAAGGCCGTAAATGGTTCATACGATGGAATCGATATAACCATATCGGCCACATCACGGAATGGAAAAGTCGCAGAACGCAGGGTTAAGGTGAGACGATATAAGGTAACCCTTAATAATAATCTTGACGGCGATAGGATACGAGTGGGTGACCGATGGAATTACAGTCTTTCAGTTGAACCTCGTGTGGATAATCTCCAATTCACTTTTGAAAGCAGCGATACGACAGTGTTCACTGTAAACAATGACGGTAATGCTTTTGCCATTGGAGTGGGTTCGGCCGAGTTGACAGCAATGGCTATTGGATTCGACACAATCATCAAGGCCGTTATAGATGTAGAGCCAATAATTGCCAACTCAATCAATATAGAGGTTGCTGGGCAATTGCCAAAACAGATTTACAAGGGTGATACTATACATTTATATGTTGACTACTACCCAAGCAATACTACAGATAAATCAGTGATTTGGAGAAGTAGCGATACTACAATTGCCATAGTCGACCAAAGTGGAGTCGTGGTGCCTCTTATGGGTGGATATAATGGAAACAACGTAAGTATTTATGCTGAATCAAATGGTAGGACAGCATCAATGTCGCTGAAAGTATGGGGTGCCAGGATTCAGGTGTCCAATTATAACAGGAATATGGGAGTAGGTGAACAACAACAGCTTTCATATACCGTCAGTCCCGATGACAGAGAGTTTGGTGTGGCATGGACAAGTTCAGATACTACTGTGTTAAAGATTACGGATTCAGGACTGATAACGGCAATAAGTCCAGGATCGGCAACGGTTACAGGTACGGTCGATGGTTCGACAACCAAGTTTGAGGCCACAATAACCGTAAGTGATATCGAGGTTAAGGAGATTACCATTAAGGCCGATGACGACAATGACGGATGGACATTGAGTGACGCAATATTTGAAGGAGAAACAAGGCATTTGTGTGTATCGGTCAGCCCGAATAATGCTACTGACAAGAGTGTAAAATGGATCAGCAGTGATACTACGATAGCTAAAGTTGATGCTGATGGCTATGTTACAGCTGTACAAGGCAGCATTGCAGGCGAGAGTGTCCGTATATCGGCCCAATCAAAGAACGGTGAAAGTGATGCGGTCAACCTGCTTATAAAGAAGGAAGGCGTGATGATAACCGCTTATGACAGCGTTATGACTGCCGGAAACAAGAGTACATTAACCGTAATCTCAGCTCAAAAGAGTCAGGGAACGCCGATAATCATAACAAGCAGCAATCCTAATGTGGTTTCGGTAAGTAATTATACACTCAATGCACTGTCAGAGGGCGTTGTTATGATTACTGTAACGATGGGTAATTATTCTGATTCCTGTAAGATTCGAGTTCAGTTGCCTGCTATAACAGGACTTAAACTCAATACAACCTGGGTGGGTTTGTACGTTGGTGAGTCAACACAGCTTGTTGCTTCTCTAACTCCGTCAATACTGAATGGTAAAGAAAAGATTGTATGGGAGAATGACAATCCAAGTGCTGTTACAGTCGATGCAAACGGACTTGTCAGGGCAATCGGAGAAGGCATTGCTGAAATAACAGCAAAAGCCGGTGGCTTCCAGGCAACATGTATTATCGCAGTTGATTATAACGTAACATTTGTGACACTTAATGCGAAAAATGTTACTTTGGAAGAGGGTCAGACGTTCCAGCTGGTTGCAACCATTAGACCAGACTCAATTAGCGATAAGGTGGGCAAATATTGGGAAAGCAGTGACCAGAGTATTGTAACTGTTGATAACAATGGTCTTGTTAGAGGTGTCAGTGCCAAACTGAACACTTGGACAAATAATTATACCAGTGCTAATATCAAGCTATATGTTGGTCCGCAGATAGCTACCTGTACTGTTACTGTGGTACCGGCTACCAGTGGAATTGAAAGCATTAACGCCGATATTGAAGGTGGAGCTGCCAAGACCATTGAGAACGGCCAATTGATATTCACCCTTCCCGATGGCAGAAAATTCAACTCTGCCGGAATCCGGATAGAGTAGGTGCTTAGCAGAATTTGATATCGGGGTGGTTGCAGTTTCTGCGACCGCCCCGTTTCTTTATGTGTTAAAGGAATTTTTGCTAATTTTGCGGCATAAAACACCTTATATGGAGAACATCCGCAATTTCTGCATTATTGCTCATATCGATCACGGTAAGTCAACGCTGGCTGACCGTCTGCTGGAGTACACTCATACCATCAATATCACCGAGGGCCAGATGCTCGATGACATGGACCTGGAGAAGGAGCGCGGCATCACAATCAAGAGCCATGCCATCCAGATGGAGTATGAGTATCAGGGTCAGAAGTATATACTTAACCTTATTGACACTCCGGGACATGTGGATTTCTCGTATGAGGTTTCACGTTCCATAGCAGCCTGCGAGGGCGCAATCCTGGTGGTCGATGCCACTCAGGGCGTGCAGGCGCAGACCATCAGCAACCTCTACATGGCCATAGAGCATGACCTGGAGATCATCCCGGTCATAAACAAGTGTGATATGCAGAGTGCCATGCCTGATGAGGTTGAGGATGAAATCATAGAACTTCTGGGCTGCAAGCGTGACGAGATCATCCGCGCATCGGCCCGTACCGGAATGGGCGTTGAGGAGATTCTGAACGCAATCGTTGAGCGCGTGCCGCATCCCGTGGGTGACCCCGATGCTCCGCTGCAGGCTCTCATATTTGACTCGGTATTCAACTCATTCCGTGGAATAATAGCATATTTCAAGATTGAGAACGGATGCATCCGCAAGGGTGACAAGGTCAAGTTCTTCAATACCGGTAAGGAGTATGATGCCGATGAAGTTGGCGTGCTCCGTATGGATATGGTGCCGCGCGACGTGATGACCACAGGCGATGTGGGCTACATCATTTCCGGTATCAAGACATCGACCGAGGTCAAGGTGGGCGATACCATCACCCATGTGGCCCGTCCCTGTGACAAGGCCATTGCCGGATTCGAGGAGTCCAAACCTATGGTGTTTGCCGGCGTATATCCCATTGAGGCCGATGAGTTCGAGGACCTGCGTGCATCACTTGAGAAACTGCAGCTGAACGATGCTTCACTGAGCTTCTTCCCTGAGTCATCAGCCGCCCTGGGATTCGGATTCCGTTGCGGATTCCTGGGATTGCTCCACATGGAGATTGTGCAGGAGCGTCTGGACCGCGAGTTTGACATGAGCGTTATCACAACCGTGCCTAACGTATCATACATGGTCTATGACAAACAGGGCAACGCGACCGAGGTACACAATCCCAGCGGTATGCCGGACCTTACACTGATAGATCACATTGAAGAGCCTTACATAGACGCATCAATCATCACCACTACCGATTACATAGGCCCCATCATGACTCTGTGCCTGGATAAGCGCGGTGAGCTGGTAAAGCAGCAGTTCATAGCCGGTAACCGTGTGGAGATTTACTTCAAGCTACCGCTTGGTGAGATTGTGATTGATTTCTACGACAAGCTCAAGAGCATATCAAAGGGTTACGCATCATTTGACTATCATCCCGCAGGTTACCGTCCTTCAAAGCTGATTAAATTGGATATTCTGCTTAACGGTGAGCCTGTGGATGCGCTCTCAACCCTTACCCATGTAGATAATGCCTATGACCTGGGTCGCCGCATGTGCGAGAAACTCAAGGAACTCATACCGCGCCAGCAGTTTGATATAGCAATCCAGGCTGCCATCGGCTCCAAGATCATTGCCCGCGAGACCATCAAGCAGGTGCGTAAGGATGTTACCGCAAAGTGCTACGGCGGTGACGTATCGCGTAAGCGCAAACTTCTGGAAAAGCAGAAAAAGGGCAAGAAACGCATGAAACAGATAGGCAACGTGGAGGTCCCGCAGAAAGCCTTCCTTGCCGTACTGAAGTTAGATTAAAAAAGGTCGCTCAACCGAGCGACCTTTTTAATTACTCTTTCTGATAGAGGAATCGTTTGATACTCTTCTTGGGAGTCTTCTCAAACTCCTCGTGGTAGATGCGTATCTGTGATATCTTCTCGTAGGCGGGCAGGATGTTGTTGAGTTCGGCACGGTTCTGCTCCATGACTGCGGCAATCTGCTCGTCGGTCAGACCTGATTTCATGGCCTCGTCAAAGTCAGGATAAACCAGAGCCACCAGTTTGTCGTTCTCGGATATGACGACTGACTCGTTTACAAGATTCATGTTGTTCAGGTGGTCCTCAATCTCCTCAGGGTAGATGTTCTGGCCTGAGGGACCCAGAATCATGCTCTTGCTGCGGCCCTTGATGAATATGTTGCCGTCCTTGTCCATTATGCCAAGGTCACCGGTGTACATCCAGCCGTCCTTGTCGATGGTCTCCTCGGTGAGTTTCTCATTCTTGTAGTAACCAAGCATCACGTTGGGACCGCGGCAGATAATCTCGCCGGGCACGTGCTCGGGATCGTTGCTCAGAATCTTGACCTCCATGTTGGGTACGGGTTTGCCGCATGATCCGGGAGCGAATGTGTTCTTGTCATCATAGGCGATGATAGGTGCGCACTCGGTTGCGCCGTATCCGACTGTGTAGGGGAAGTGTATTGACGATACGAATCTCTCGACCTCCTGGTTGAAGGGGGCACCGCCCAGGATAACCTCGTAGAAGTTTCCGCCGAATCCCTTTATCATCTCCTCGCAGACCTTCTTCTTGATCTGGTCGTTCAGGATGGGCACCTTGAGCAGGAGTTTCATGGAGGGAGTCTCCAGCTTGGGCAGAATGTTCTTCTTTATGATCTTCTCTATTACCAGAGGTACTGATACTATGAGTGTGGGCTTGATTTCGCTCAGAGCCTGAAATATGATTTTGGGACTGGGCAGGCGGGTCAGGAAGTATACGTGGCAACCCATCAGGAACTCATGCATGAATTCAAACGCGAATCCGTACATGTGAGCCATGGGGAGCATTGAGATTACCTTATCGCCGGCTTTCATCAGATATATGGCCTTTCTGGCGAACAGGTGGTTGCTTATGAGTGCACGGTAGGGAAGCATTACACCCTTTGAGAAACCTGTTGAGCCCGATGTGTAGTTGATCATGGCCATATCGTCAAAACCGGCCTCAAAGTAATTGACATCGGCCTTGGTGAACTCCCTGGGATATTTACGGCCGAAAAGCTCGTTCAGATGCTCGCGGGCATAGGAGAGTTTCTCGTTGCGTGAAATCACCAACTGATACTCATCGAGTGTGATGATACCCTCAACGTTGGGCATTGATGCCTCGTTCAGGTTCTCCCAGATCTGGTCTCCTGCAAAGAAGAGCTTGGTCTCGGAGTGGTTGATGATATGGTGAATGTTATCGGCCTTGAACTCATGCAGGATAGGCACTACAACAGCTCCGTAGGTGAGTGCTGCGATGCATGCGGTGCCCCAGTTTGAACTGTTCTTGCCGCACAGTGCAATGCGGTCACCGGGTTTGAGACCGGCCTCCTCAAACATGATGTGCAGTTTGGCGATACGGCGGGCTACGTCGCGGTAGAGCAGGGTGGCACCTTTATAATCGGTGAATGCCTCCAAGTCCCAATTGCTTATTATTGAGTTGCTTATGTAAGCATTCAGGTTTTTCTCCGTAAAGACACTGTCGGATCTGTCGTAATGATCTATCATATAACGTGTTATTATTTATTCAGATTGTAGTTTCTCTCTCCGAATATGGAACTGCCTATGCGGACCATATTGCTTCCGGCCTGGATTGCAAGCTCATAATCGCCACTCATGCCGGCCGATATCGTATTGAAATCAGCGCTGTGGGCAAAATACTTCTGCTTGTATGTATCAAAGAGTTCCTTCAGACGGCCGAACTCACGACGGACCTGAGCCTCATCGTCAGTATTGGTGGCCATTCCCATGACTCCGCCGATGGTTATGTTCTGCAGGTCTTTCCACTTGCCCTCGTCAAGCATCTGGGTGCACTCATCGGCCGAGAATCCGAACTTGGTCTTCTCGGAGGCAATGTGCAACTGAAGCAGGCATGTTATGTGACGGTTAAAGCGGGCGGCCTGACGGTCTATCTCAGCAAGTTTGTCATAAGTATCCACTCCCTGTATGACCGATACGTACGGCGCCATCATCTTGATCTTGTTGCTCTGTACGTGGCCGATGAAATGCCACTCTATATCCTTGGGCAGAACCTGGCTCTTGGCAGTCATCTCCTGCACCTTATTCTCGCCGAATATGCGCTGACCGGCATCATAAGCCTCCTTAAGCATCTCGGCCGGATGGGTCTTGGATACTGCTACAAGCGTTACTCCTGCGGGGAGTGTAGCTTTGATTCTGTTCAGGTTCTCTTTGATCATATTCCTGTAAAGCGGTGCAAATTTACTCAGTGGCGGGCACTGCGTAATTTTTATTTGTCATTATTTAGCCTTGCGTGCACACTTTATATCAATGTGTGCATGTTTTAGCCCTTCCGCTACGGCATCAAGTTTTATGGTACCCTTCTTCCCGTTGTTCTGCAGTACCACCAGGCACTTCCCATAGAATGCCTTGCGCTTGCTGTCCTTGAAACGCTCCAGGGATATGGGGCTGCCGTTGTCAACACCTGCAATGAAACCGTTTCCGCTGATCTCAAACTGAACCAGGTTGTCGGCATTGGGGCACAGGTTACCGTCCTTGTCAAGTATCTCTACGGTCACAAAGCTCAGGTCCGTGCCGTTGCTCTTGATTGTACTGCGGTCAGGTGTGAGGCGTATCTGAGCGGGCTCGCCGGCGGTATGTATCTCCCGGCTGGCGGTCTCTACTCCGTCCTTGCGGGCCACGACCTTTACCGTACCGGGCTCAAAGGTCACGTTCCAGACTACATGCAGATGATCGGCATCCTTGGTGCGGGTACCCTGTGACTTGCCGTTTATAAAGAGCTCAACCTCATCGGCATTGTTGTAGTAGCACCACATGTCTATCTGCTCTCCGGGCTCCCAGTTCCAGTGGGGGAACAGGTGCAGCACGGGGGTATCGGTCCACTCCGCCTGATACAGATAATAGACATCCTTGGGGAATCCGGCCAGGTCAACTATGCCGAAGTATGAACTGCGGGCGGGCCAGCCGTAGGGGGTGGGCTCACCAATGTAGTCGAATCCCGTCCAGATATACTGTCCGGCCACAAAGGGCTGAGAGTTCAGGAATATCAGGTTCTCCTCATGGTGGCTGCCCCACGGGGTGCGCACGTTGTCATACGCCGAGCAAGAGAATGTGGGGTTAAAGTAGGGGCGGTCCCAGCGTGCGGGGCGCTGCATCAGCTTGTCTGACGGCATCTCATAGAATCCGCGTGTCATCAGGGCCGATACGCTCTCGGTTATGATGAAGGGTTTGCCGGGGAACAGGCGCGGAACTGCAGGGACGTTCTGATTGTGGTAGTTGTAGCCTATCACGTCAATGGCTCCGGAGCGGAACAGGTGGTTGCCTGGGCTGGGCTCGTTGCAGCCTGCCGTTACCGGACGCGTATTGTCATATTGCTTGATGATCTCTACCAGATTCTTTGTTATGAAAGAGTTTACGTTACCTACATCCTCTTTCCTGTCGTAAACAAAGCTATCTTCCCTGGAAGAAAGAGTCTCGAATAGCTCGTCCGATAAGGTGTCTGCGCGTGCATCGGACCACTGTTCCTGAACCTCATTTCCGATACTCCATATTACTATTGACGGGTGGTTTCGGTCACGTTTTACCAGGTCGCTCAGGTCCAGGTTTGCCCATGTCTCAAAGAACCGGGCATAGTCGCGTTCGGTCTTGCGGCGGTGCCACATGTCGAAGGCCTCATCCATGACCAGGAATCCCATACGGTCACACAGGTCCAGAAGTTGGGGAGAGGGCGGGTTGTGTGAGCAGCGTATGCCGTTGCAGCCCATAGCCTTGAGTATCTGCAACTGACGCTCTATGGCACGTTCGTTGACCGCGGCCCCCAGGCAGCCTAAGTCATGGTGAAGGCACACTCCGTTTATACGTACATGCTCTCCGTTAAGGAAGAATCCGCTATCGGCTTTGAACTCAATTGAACGTATACCGAATACAGTACTGTAACTGTCAAGCAACTTCTTTCCGTCTTTGTCATAAATATCGGTTGTTACAGTGTAAAGGTAAGGCCTTTCCAGATCCCATAATACGGGATTGTTTATCTGTAATGTATCTGTTCTTTCCTGCGTGTATGCAGTGCTCAGGACAATTTGTCTGGATGGCTCTGTCTTTGCAACAATATTGTTGTCTGCATCAAATACGGTTTGTCCTATTTTTACGGTTTCTCTAGGAGTGGTATTATCATAAGGTTTTACAATCTCGCAATTGACCTTAACGGTAGCCGTTCCGTCGGGATTGATATCGGATATGACAGCTGTTCCCCATTGTGGAATATGAATGGGATTCAGTTTTACGATCCTCACATCACGGTATATTCCGCAGCCTGAGTACCAGCGACTGTTGGGCTGGTCAGAGTTGTCTACCTTGACGGCTATGACATTGTCTCCGTCCCAGTTGATGTAAGGATTCAGGTTATAACTGAACGATATGTATCCGTAGGGGCGTGTGCCCAGCAAGTGTCCGTTCAAATAGACCGAGCTGTTCATATAGACTCCGTCAAACTCAATACTAATGATGTTTCCCTTATCTTTCTTGGAAACGGTGAAACTCTTGCGGTACCAGCCAATGCCGCCAGGCAATGCGCCACCGCCTGTACCGGACGGGTTGTGCTCGTCAAAATCACCCTCAATGGCCCAGTCATGCGGCAGATTCAGTTTCCGCCAGTCGCTGTCGTCATATTCGGGTGCTTCAGGGTTCTCCTTGGCCCCTACATTAAGACTGAATTTCCAATCTCCGTTGAAGTTCTCAACCTCCCTTGCGCCGAGACCTGTAAAGGAAAGGGCAAACAGGAAAAATAGTATTTGTTTTATGCGTCTCATAAGGGCAAAGATAAACGTAAAAAGCTTATCTTCGCTTTCAGTTCACCGAATCTATCCGTTTTTTTTCAGTTTGGTTCTTCCACTCCTGGGGCGTCATGCCCGTAACGACTTTGAAGTTGCGGAAGAATGTGGTGCGTGATGAGAATCCGGATTGATCGGCCACCTCGTCAAGCATCATGTCAGGATGTTCATGCAGGAGTTTCTGGGCGTACATGACGCGGTATCGGGTTATCATGGTGGTGAAACTCTCGCCCGACAGGTTGTTCAGGATGATGCTTACATAGGTCTTGTTGGTGGCAAGTTCCGATGCTACATCGGTAATGCGCAGATTCTTGCGTCTGTAAAGCTCTTTCTCCTCAATCAGAGCCGATATCTGTTCCATCAGGTTGATGCGGCTCTCATCAGTAGTATCAGGCTCCTCTTCATTATGTTTTCTGAACTTTAAAAGAATGAAAAATATTAAGCCTGCTGCGGCAAGTATGCAAATAATGATTACCCATAATGGAACAGCCGTTTTTTTAGGTATATCCGTATGGAAAATATAGGCCGATGAGTAGGTCTTGAAGTAGTCGGCCAAAAGAGGAAATGAAT
The DNA here is from genome assembly GCA_045586125.1 of Bacteroidaceae bacterium. Taxonomy (GTDB): domain Bacteria; phylum Bacteroidota; class Bacteroidia; order Bacteroidales; family Bacteroidaceae; genus Colenecus. Next base: position 13,800 of record JAZMZT010000116.1, read on the forward strand.
CCTTGACATAACCCAAGCCACCCGCCACAATCATCCTGTTTCCAGGCATGAGTCTGGCCACGACGTTCTGGAATCCGTCCGGTGCGTCAGCATAGAAGAATGATGCGGGCTGTTTGCCGTCATAACCTAAACGCGCAAAGTACATGCGGCCCGTTTTAGTGGCAAATCCTTGTAGCCAGAAAATTCCTTCAGAGCGGTCAACTTGTAGATATCCCCAGAATATATGATTGCCGTCAGGCCCTTGAGACGGGATAGGCTTCTCCATTTCCAGTAGAGAGAACTCCCCGTTGGCAACCTTAATGATTGCAGTCTGGCCGGCTGTGATGTCTGTTGCAGGAATCAGATAAGTGTAATCATCAATCTGATAATCACTAGGTAAGAGGAAATAGTTATGGGAAACATCCCATTTTTCCAATAGCGGGATTTGTTCAGTTTTTCCCTTAATGTGCTTCACAATGCCGGAGACGTCATCGCCTCTGGTATCAAAACGTCCGAATATGATGATGTCGTCCAGGGATGCATGCATTACAAACGGTGCTGACCATCCCGGTAAAAGCGTGTCTCCAGGGACAAAACCCTCTTTCGCAGACCAAATCTCATAACTGTCATCGGCATACCAGTTGCCTGTAATCAGGATTCTGCCGTCATGCAGAGTAAGAGCCGATGACAGGGCTCGTTTCTGGGTCATAATACCTGTTGGAGAAAAGGTATGCGTTTGGGGATCATATATTTCGGCACCCCAACTTTGCCCAATGCCGAATGCTTCAGCGTTGCCGCCGCCCAACATTATCTTTCCGTCCGGAAGTTTTGCTGCAAAGCCGTTCTGGTGGGGATAGAGCATAGGCATTGTGTGCCAGGAGCCGTCAGCGTAATACTCGCCTGTTTCCAACGGTTTGAATCCTTCTGTGTGGCCACCCAGGACCACAATCTCATCACCTATGACAAAAGTTCGGTGGTTTCCTCTTGGGGTGTTCAGGTCCGGCAGCCGCTCAACTGTCATTGACTGCCATACTGTTCCGTCAGGTGATGTCAGAGAGCGCTCTCCGGTAGGTTCCGTCGCGCACCCCGACACCATCATGGCAAATATTGGAAAAATGAAAAGCGAACGTTTCACTTTGTAAATATAGGGATTAAGCTATAATGATGCAAATACATCAGTTTATTCCGGTACCTGGAATACGGCACGAATCGGTCTGCCCACAGTGAACTCACTTTCAAGAGAGCTGTAACCAGAGCTAATGCGACCTCTATAGACCGGATCAGGCTCTACAAGGTAGGTGTCCAGTGATATATGACAAGGCCTATCTACAGGATTTCCCTGAAATATTATTTCTGCCTTGGTCGAGGTCCAATACATGCCATTGAAAGTATCTATATAATTAGCGGGATCAGAAGGATCAAGTTCAGGGTCACTTAATACACTTCCAGTACGCGAAAGCATGCAACGACTGTAAGTAGCCCATAACTCTGCATTGTAATTCAAGGTACCAGCTGCGGGTAAGAAAAAGTGCCTGCCTTCATACCCGTCTATGGTACTGGTCAGGGTTGCTCCTCCTGCGGAATATGTTTTTGAAGTGTTTGATGTCAATATCATATAATCGTATTCGGTGGGCATACGCCAGAAACCTTTCATAGTGGCTTTTGCACCGTCGTATGCCGGCAAAAGGTTTCCGTCTCCATCAACATCGCATACAGGTTGTGTATTGAAACTGTTGGTAGTGCAGACATCAAAAATATATTCGGGATATGTGTCAGGAAGTGGTTGCCATTGGTCTTCTTCAATATAATATCCATTAACATCTCCCCATGCAAAATATTTACCGTAGCTTGCCCGGCCGTCATCGGCTGTAGCACCCACGTTTCTCTTGGCCCAATAAATCGGGTAGAGATTGCTGCCTGATGTTCCCATATCGACAAATTCCATTGCATTCCATGTGCTGGTGGAGATATCACCTATACCTATGTATTTTGAAGTACTCAAGGTCTTGTTGCCTGCATCACGGGTATAGGCTATGGAGTCAGTCCAGTCAATGATTGAGAACTGGTAATCCAACTCGCTGCCTACGGCGCTGGAATTAAGCAATCCTGAGAATGATATGATGTCATTGCCGCTGTCATTATATCCCTGGAGTGCAGCTCCTGCGTTGCCTGTTTCCCAGGCTACAATTCCCATTTCATTGATTCCTATAAACCTGATAGGAGTTACGTAATCCTGATAAAGCTTATAGTCATGACCATCGGTATAGCCAGTTATGTCAAAATGGATGAATTTATCATCATCATGGCCACCGACAGAAAGATTAGGAGCTACCAGGTTCAGTGTTCCGCACAATACTCCTCCGTTGATTTCATAGGCTGCGTTTTCTGCCTGATAGAACAGGCCTCCGTAGTAATACTGATGATCTTCGCGGTCTTCAAATACGACAGCGCCCATTGAGGTTTTGAGATCCAACGAACTGCCGTATGGGAAATAGACGGCGGTCATTGTTCCGGTGGTGTTATACAGTTCTATGTCGAAGCCGTTTTTAGGAGTAGCTGTCCATGTGTCTGCCCCTGTTTTCTTCAATTCCAGATAGTGGTGGCTGGCATGGTATCCGGTTATGGTTACAAATACCACGTCATTGACTGCAAAATCATTCTTTACTGTAGCCTTGGTGCCGGCTGTTGCGTCACCTAATGTTATGGTGAGATCAAGTTTGAGTCCTCCAAAATCTCCCTTTATCCTGTTTGCCGTATTATCTTGACTCGTGTTATTCTGAAATAAACCCAGACCCTCCTTGTCGCAGGCTGTCAGTGCTGCAAGTGCACAAAGAATAAACAATACCTTTTTCATAAACTGTATTCCTTTTTATTAATTACCAATCTTCACCTCCACCTTCAAATGGACTGAAGAATAAGGGATTGCTAAGCGGATCCAATCCGCTGGAGGCAAGAACGCCTTCCGTTTTGACCTCGATGACCTGAGTCAGAGGAGTTTCATAATTTTTTCTGCCTTTTTTTCTCATAAAGCTGTCAATGTGGTTTTGTGGACCGAAAGTTATGAAGCCATGCAGGCTGGTGGATTTCAGCTTAGATAATCGCAGTATCAAAAAAGAAATAATAATGAAATTCGTCAAATTAGACGTTTTATCATGTGGCAAAGAGCATCAAATGAACTATCTTCGCGTCAACTATAAAGATTTGCAGTGGAGAAGTTTCTGGCCAGAAGACTGTACGGTAGGGACGAGGGCGTAAAAGGTGGTTCGCGTCCTGCAATCATCATTGCTACGGCGGGTATTGCGGTAGGTTTGACCGTTATGATCCTTACTCTGGCCATCACGCGCGGATTCAAGAGTCAGATACGTGACAAGGTCATGGGATTCTCACAGCATATCACCGTTACCAACTCCCGTGTGGGTCTGGGCGTGGTTGAGGATCCGGTAACCTGCAATGCCGATGCCATGAACTCCCTGATGGCACAGGACCTGGTGGTTCATGTGCAGCCCTACATCAACAAACCCTGTATAATACGTACCGATGAGGCTTTCCACGGTTTCATGCTCAAGGGCATCGGCCCGGATTATGACCGTACTTTCCTGAACAACTATATGGTACGCGGCGGATTCCCTGAGCCTAAGGATTCACTTGGCAACAACTGGATTGTGCTTTCCCGTAACATCGCCGATATGCTGGGGCTGGACGTGGGCTCCAGGGCCGATGTCTATTTCATGCAGAGCCAGGTGCGCATTCGTCGCCTGACGGTTACGGGTATCTATGAGACGGGATTCCTGGAGTATGACCGTATGTTCGGAATAGCGGAACTCCAGTTGCTTCAGCGTCTTAATGACTGGGAACCGTATGAGTACAGCGGTCTGGAGATTGGACTGACAAGCGTTGACCGTGTGGATGACGGCTACTCACAGGTGCGTGATGTGATGAATGACCTTGAGGAAGAGACCGGTGAGGATTATCTGGTACGTACGCTTTACGATACCCACTCAGGACTGTTTGCATGGCTTGAGGTTTTGGACCTGAATGTCTGGATTATCCTGGCTCTCATGTTGGGCATAGCAGGATTTACCATGATATCGGGCCTGCTCATTATCATATTTGAGCGCACGGCTACGATAGGCACGCTCAAGTCACTGGGTGCATCAAACAAGACGGTAAGAAAGATTTTTCTGCGTCTGGCATCATACATTATCCTTAAGGGAATGCTGATAGGTAATGCCATCGGAATAGTGCTTTGCCTTTTGCAGCAGTGGTTCCATCTGTTCCCGCTTGATCCGGCCAACTATTATCTGGACAGCGTACCTATGCAATTGGGAGCAGGATGGCTCATCACTCTCAATGTCACCATGTTCCTGCTCTCCATGCTGATGATGCTGCTTCCCTGTGCAGTCATCTCAAGGATAGTACCTTCCAAGTCTATCCGTTTTGAATAATCGGGATTATTCCTGTTTCTGTTCCTGTACAGTCTGACCTGACAGACGTGCGTATTCCTCACGTGCTGCGGCCATATCGGCCATGAAATCGGCGCTGGTATGCATACGTGCCAGACATGCTGCGGCCAGCATCCTTGATGCATCCACATCACTCTGCCAGTGATATCCCAATATCACGCGGCTCTGTCCCCATTCATATCCCAACAGCAGTATGGCATCCTGTGCGGCGGGATTGATTTCGGCCAGGATAAGGGCCATTCCCCATCCGCGTACCGTATGGCCCGATGGGTATGAACCGGTGGGATGCTCGCGGTCCTCACTGGCAGGCAGTCCGGAGGGCTCGTTGTAATAATTGTAGGGTCTGGGACGCATGTATGCTGCCTTGGGGCGTGTGGCGCTTGCCTGGAAGGTGGGGACTGCACGGTTCAGCAGACGCATGATGGCGGGAGTGGTCTCGCGGGATATTTTCATTCCGAACGGCTCGCTGAAATAGGCCGCCATATCGGATGCGGTGTTGACGGCGTGGTTCTGAGCCTGCCTGAGCCTGAGGGTGTCAAGTCTCTGCTGCTTGCCCCACTCATATTGTGAGACGTCAAATGCAAACTGGGCTGAGTTTGTATCGGGAGGTGCCGGCAGAAAGACTACCGCATCGGGCAGGGAATCGGCGTTGAAATATGATGTGTAACGTCTGTATTGTGCCTGAACGCAGACTGAAATCAGTAAAAAGGCAACTGATACAACAAATGACTTTCTCATAATAGTTCTGTAGGTTAAGCATTGCAAATATAACAAAAAATACCGGTGCCTTGTAAGGGACACCGGTATTTCAAAAGGTCGGGTGTACTTACCTGATAATCTTCTTTCTGCCCTTGATTATGATTCCGTTCTCAGCGTCGCCCTCAATCTTGCGACCCTGCAGGTCAAACATCATATCGTCTGAATCAGCATTGATTACAGAGATACCGGTTGTCTGTGAACCTACAGTGAGCTGGAGAGGATTGCTGGGTGTGCCGATGATATCGTCGTTCCTGTAGTCAACGTTCTGCTCTATGTTGTAGAACTGTCCGTTGATTACGGCTACGGCTCTCAGCTGAGTCTGCTTGTCACCGGGAACAGTCATGTAAACCATTCCGTTCTCATCAGTGAACTCAGCCTGACGGCACTGACCCTCAGCGAATATTCCGAGTTCGGCATTCTTGGCGGGCTGACCGTTATAGAGAACCTTGGCAATTACAACCATGTTGCCTGAGAACTCATGATAGTCAACAGGATCGAATGAAGAGGGTACACTGTTGGCCATCATGGGCGCACGACGCGGTGACGTTACCACTGTCGGATAACTGAACTGACGCTCAGCATCGGTGGTGCTCATGATCATGTAACCATGTCCGGGCTCCAGAGTCTTAAGTGAACCGTTCCATTCAAAGTTGTCATAGTATGCAACTCCGCTCTGTCCCTTGATGATATCACCGTTCTGAGGATTCATGCCGGCCAGAGCATCGGTAACGGATATTACCTGGCTGCCATAGTAACCAACCCAGTTCCAACCGCGAACGATTGTGATCTTCTGGTTCTCTGAACTGATGCGGCTTCCTATCAGGCTGAAGTCCTGATCGGCAGACATCTTGACTGAGTACATGCGGCTGTTGGAGAGTTCCTTCATTGAACCGGCCCAGATGCCGTTCTCATGCATGATGAATCCTTCCTGCTGACTCTGACCCTTTACCATTACCAGGTCATCGGCTACGCTGCCGAATACAGACTTGACGTTCATGTCATCAGACTTGACATAGAGTGAGAACCAGTTCCAGCCCTTCTTGAGTTCTGTGGTCTGCTCAATCCTGTCAATAGCGGTCAGAGTGTTGGGGGTATCATATCTGCCTATCAGGTCAAGAGCATTGAACTCTATTGGCTCGCTGGTCTCGACGATAGGATAGATTGTTCCGGTTGAAGCATCGTATGCGCGGAAGGTTACCTTCTTGGCTGCATCGGCGCTGTTACCGTAGATATCCATTGTTACATAATATGTGTCATAGCGCTTCTTGTACTCGGGATGTGCCACACCGCGGCATACTCCGTCAATGAAGGCGGCTACGAGGTCGTTGGGATCATCGGCGGTTGATCCGGGCATCTTGAGAACGCTGATCATGCTCATAGGCATCTCATAGTCATTAGCCCTTACGTTCCAAGAGGGAACATCGCCTGTTACGGTTACACTGACGGTAAGAGGTGTCTCAATACCGTTGTTACCCTTCAGGTAGACAGTCTCCTCATAGTGGCCGATAGGCGTTGACTCGCTTACGGTGAAGGTTATGCGTGTCTCGGCTGTCGGGTTGGTTACACCGTAGTCGGCGCTAACCTCGAGCCATGAAGGCATACCGCTCAATGACCACAGCTGCTGTACACCGCCCTTGTTTACGATGGTGGCAGTGGCCGATGTCTGATTCTTGACATGAGTTGTCATATTAAGGTCATCCTCCTTCCACTCCAACTCATTGCGGTTTACGAATACCGTCCAGTTGACAGGCTCCGAGTAGTTGCCGTTGGCATCACGCAGGTCACGTACCGTCAGGTTCAGGTAGCAGCCCTCAATGACGGCGGGATCCTCGTCTATGGAGAGAACAATCTTGGTGTCGGATGCGGTGTAGTCATAACTAACGTTGGTCTCAATCTGCTTGTTGCGCAGGGCGGGAGCCTCGGTTGCATAACTGATCTGACCGTCGGTCGTGAGCTTAGCCTGGAACTTGCCTCCGGCAAGATCGGTAGCATAGCCCTTGGTGATGATCTGATTGCCGCTGTCCAGACCCTTGGTCTCGAACGGATAGTAGGCTACAAGACCCTCCTCGCTGCCGGTGAGACGAATCTTGCGCTTGGTGCTTATCTGAGTGGCGTCAAGTGTGGCGTTCCATACACGTACCTCATCGATATTACCGATAAAGTAGTTGCTGTATGTGTAACCGGCGTTTGCCCTTGTGCGTTTTGCACCGACAACCATATTGTCAGTGGCAATGCTTCCAATATTCTGAGCGCTGGTGCTTATGGTACGCACACCGTCAACATAAACGGCTGCCGAACCGATGCGGAGCACGTTGAGAGCGATATGATGCCATGTGTTGTCTGCAAGTGATACTGAACTTGCATCAAACTTGGTATCATCGGATGTCAGTTTCAGCAGTCCGTTTTCAAGCATAAGGCCTACGCCTGCAGCCTGAATGAGTTGTGCCTTGCCTGTGCTCTGTGATG
>JAZMZT010000117.1:0-7616 GCA_045586125.1 Bacteroidaceae bacterium
TGATATAGTAAAGTATCCGGCATTCTGGTTAGAGGTGGTGCTTACTCCGGTGAAGTCGAAAACGCCTTCAGTAGCAGGTGCGTAAGCATAGAACTCATAAGTGGTCGCTGCCTTATCCCAATAGCGGTTGTTGTCATAAGACCAAGCATCTGCTACTGCGGTATTCCAAGAAACCTGTTCGCCATCAAAGACAGGTATGGCGGTTGTGTTCTTAAATCCCCATACTCTGAAAGTTTCATGATGGTCTTTAAGGTCCAAACCATACTTTTTTGTTGAATTTTCTGAACGTGTTGCTTTCTGAGTGTAAGTGCTGAACCCAATCATAGGACCTTCGGCATTGTTAATGTCTTTGAAGGTGTCGTTGCTTGAGCAGGCTGCGAACAGTGCGGCAGCGGCTGCGATCATCAAATAACTCTTTTTCATAATTCTCTTTTCTTTAATTGTTTATTGTTTAGTAGTTGTCCTTCTCTATTTTTTACTGGGCAATTATTTCCTTGTTGGCGTTAACATCGTCCCAAGCTGTTGCTGATGCATCAAATTTGATCATCTCTGTTTGTATTGTACAGATCAGAGTATAGTTGTAACCCTCATTGAGGTTACGCATGTTTGCAAGATCGTAGAGGTCGAAGGGGCTTGTAAAGTTCTGAACAAGACCACTTGTGGCAGATTCGATGCTGTACTTTACGGTAACGGTGACCTGATCGTCGGCGATAGCCTGCGGCATAATCAATGACTCGATGAAGTAGTAGGGCGCACCCGGAGTAAATACGGCGGGGGTGCCGTTGTATTCACCGCTGTTAAGTTCGGTGCCGGTTGCATTCTCGTAGGTCAGTTTGTATGTATTGTTAACGCTTGATGATGCCCAGCCTGATGTTGTGGCTGCAACATAAGTGCTGCTGGTGTAATCACCGCTGTCGTCAAGTCCTTCTATTGTTACCTCTTTAACCTTTACAATGGCATTGTTCAGACCTTCGCCCTTCTCAATCTTAACGTTGAACTTTGCCAGAATGTGACGGAATATGAGGTTTACATATTCATCGTGAGCGGCGCCGTTGATATTGCCGTTGTAACTTGAAACCATAAGATCCAGGTCGCCGTTAGCCTCAACATTGAAACCTTTTACCTTTTCTGATGTTGTAGGTGTGGCCTGAATGTTTGTTCCTGCGAGAGTGTAAGTGGCAGTTGTCTTGAATTCATTGCCGGCATCACCAACCTCAGCTTTTTCATCATCGTAGTAATAACGGATGGGGTTTTTTGCTGATACAGGTGCATAAGCAATGAAATCAAATGTGGCCTGCTTGTCCCAGAAACGTGGGTCATCATATCTCCAATCACCCAGAACGTCAGTTTTTGTGGGATCCTGATATGTGCAAGTTACACCATTCTGTGTGCCTGCTGCAGTTGCTGCGCCGCCAAACAGATACTGGATGTCTGTAGCGTCATTCTTGCTCTGCTTGGTACCGTATACAGCGAATGTATTGTGGTAGAACTCCAGGTTTGCAGAATTTGAGGCATCACCACGGGTGGCTTTCTCAGAGTAGGAACTGAAACCGATAACTCTGGGTTCAGTTGTGTCTTTGAGATCGTTGTTGATCTTTTCTGTCTGTGCGCAAGATACCAGCATTGTGGCAGCTGCGGCAAGGATGTAAAAGCTTTTTCTCATAAGATTATTACTTTTTTTGTTGTTATTGTCAGTTAGTTAATGAAACGCATTGATGCGCCATTATAGTTAGTGTAGCTTCCGTAAGTGGCTTGCCCGTTTTCATGAGCTGCATTGCTCTGGGATTCACTTGCAGTGCGTGTGTTTGCGAGAGTAGCTAAAGCTGCCACTGCCAGCGTTGCCACGGCTGCCAGAAACATGTAGCTCCATTTACCTTTTCTAATTAACTCTGTAAACATACTTCTTTATATTTTAATACTTGTTAATTTATATACATATTTTGTTGTGAAATCATCGTTTCTTCATCAAATTGTGACCTCAGCGTTGATTTCGTTTGCCCAATCCTCAACATTTGCATTGAAACCGCCACCGGTGCTCGGAGGACGCTGGTCGATTACATCCTGCGGAATCTCGTTGGCATCAATGTAAATGGTGATGACACCACCTGCGGGCTTCTCGTGCATCTGCTCGGTGATGTCTCTGGTGATGGTGTAGGTCAGTCCGTTGCGGAGTGTCAGACCTATACCGATGAAGTTCTGATCAAGCTCTGCAGCCTTGCTGCCTGCCTTGGTGGTCTCGATAGGAACGATACCGGGAAGGCCCCATGTCAGTACGCGTGCTGCGAAGATATCTGCGTTGTCAACTGTTGTGCCGTCGGCCAGACGAACGTCGTCGTGGTTCTGGATGGGCTTAACCTCATCAGTTGAAACTGCGATTGTATTCTCGAAAGTCTTACGAGTGAACAGGTCAACACCCTGTGCAAGACCTGTGATTGTGAATCCCTTTGAACCTGTGATGTAGTTGCCCTTACCGTCGAGGTTGTTGTTAAGTACTACAACCTGGTACAGATAAACGAATGAGTAGGGGCGGAGAGCGGCGTCAACCCTGTATATATAACTCAGATTACCGTATTCATCGTATTCCTTCTCATATGTTGAAGGATCCTCGCTGATCTTAAGGTTTGCTGCCAGAGAACCGAACAGCTCGTCGGGCTGGTTGTAATTTACGTAACTCTTAGCGGTGTCGGGCATCTCGCTGGCCTTGGTCTCGCCGCGGGAGCGGATCCATGATGCGAGTGAACTTACGCGTGTAGAAGCGGTGTATGACTCGAAATCCTCGCTCTGGTAGAATGATGTGTACTCAGTACCGAAGTTGTAGAACAACATATCGTATGTTGAACCTGCGTTCAGAGATACACGACCACCGTTTGAATCGAAAATCTTGAAGAATGAGCTGTAACGCTTGCCAGTGTAATTGTCTACATTATATATAGTACCCTTAACGAGCTCAGGCTTTGTGTAACCGATGGTGCCGAAATCAGCAGCGCTCTCATTCCAGGTGTACTGCCACTCAGTCTCCCAATCGATACCCCATAGGAGATCCAGACGAACATCGTACATCTCGACTTCAATCTGAATTCCGTTGACGCGGAGGTAAAGATCTTTACGCTCGCAAGAGTTGCCGAACAAAAGAACCATTGCAAAGACCAGAATAATCTGTATCTTTGCGATAGCGTTGTTGTTTAAAAATCTTCTGTTCGACATTTAAATTTGTTCTTTTCGTTTGTTTCCGAGACAAAGGTACGCGTTATACAGGTGATGATTTTCCCACATACACAATTGAACATCCCAAAATCACAAAACGAATTTCAAACAATAGTTCAAATATCAACAACCCGTGTTCAAACCGTCAATTAATAGATGAAACCACAATCCTCATATTCCCAAAAGCACAAAATTTGAGTAAAAAATGGCGATATTTAGTACTCTCGTGCCGTTTTTATGCTTATTTTTGTTGTGAATTTGAAATAAAGGACTGATTTATGCTTGGTATTTTTATTGTTCAGTTACCGTTTTCAGTATGTGCTGTTTGGTGCCTGATAGTATTGTTTAAGAGGCATAAAACCGTACCAGACAGGCTTATAATGTGGATTATGGGTCTTTTGGCAGCCAGTTGTTTCTGCGGTTCTCACCACATGGATCCCAATCCAAACTATGAGATGCTGGCAATTTATGACGTAATACTGCAATTTACCTCTCTGGCTGTATTTCCCATCATTTGTATTTATTTAAGGTGTTGTTATGAGGACAACGAGCCTTCATGGGTTCCATATCTCGCTACAATACCTTCATTGGTGCTTTTTGCCATTTCTATTGTTCTGACAATCCTGTTGGGCTTGCCCAGATGTGCTGAAATTGTCAAAATGCTACACGCTTCTATTTTGGTGCGTTCATCTCTTACTCCTCTTGAGAATGCTTATGTATCGCTGACTTACCAGGTTTATTTCATTACTTTCTATATTAGCCTCTCTGTTTCACTGGTATATGTATACTCTCGCCTTTTTACAGGAAAGTTTAAATTTAATCACATAGTGGCATTTTTGAGAGGCCAGAAATCCTCGTTTGTAGCGAATGTGATAAGTTTGTTTTTCGTCATATATTTTATAATGTGGGCTCTTTCAGTTCTGTTCACATCTGTTTTCTCAAATACTCTGTCAATCTGGTCTACTCTGTGGTCTCTTGTGGCAGCTGCAGTTTTGTTCATGATAGGCTATGTAACCGCTGTTCCTGCCTTGCCGGGCGGATATATCAATATTGAGAGACTTCGTCATCCATTCAGTGCTATGCGCCAGTCTACCCAGGAGTTCCTTCAGGGTATTGATTCAGGTCCTATGGCCGGTGTGGCCTCTTCAGGTTATGATAGAATAATGGAATCTTTCAAGCAGTATATGGATAAGGATCGCGGTTATCTGAATCCTTCGCTGACAATTGAGGAGATTTCACGTGTACTGAATACCAACCGTACATACGTATCTAAACTTGTAAATCTGTATTACGGTATGCCTTTCCGTGATTATCTTAATCACAGGCGACTTGAGTACTCCAAGCAACTTATGAATGACGAGCCGGATGCTTCACTTGACTACATTGCATCCAAGAGCGGATTCCAGAGTTCTACGCAGTTTATCCGCAAGTTCAGGGAGACAGAGGGTCTTACTCCCACGGTCTGGAAGCAGACTTTGATGCTCAAGAAAAAGTAACTCTTTAAAACCTCCGCAACGGAGGTTTTTTTTTGTTAATAACGTAGGTTATTATGGCTATTTGATTAAATTTGCCAATCTGATATTTGAGAGTAACAAGTTATTAACCTATGAATACCAAAATCCAGGAACTTACCGACATTATATATAATGAAGGTGTAGCTAAAGGTCAGGCCGAGGCTGACCAGATTCTGGCCCAGGCCAAAGAACAAGCCCAGAAACTTATTGCCGATGCCCGCAAGGAGGCTGATGCTTTGCTTGCTTCTGCCAAGAAGGAGAGTGCAGACAATGCTGAGAACGTTCGCAAGGAGTTAAAGCTCTATGCCGCTCAGGCTGTTGAGGCTCTCAAGAGCGAGATTGCATCGGTTGTGACTGACAAGATTGTCAAGGACGCCGTTAAGGGCTTTACATCGGACCAGAAGGCTTTCAATGAGTTTATTCTTACCATTGCAAAGGAGTGGGGTAAGAACCAGCAGATTGAGATCAAGACAACTGATGCCGACTCTCTTACCAAGTTCTTCCAGGCAAATGCCAAGGAACTGCTTGACAAGGGTGTAAAGATTACACAGGTGAACGGTAATGCCGCTGAATTCTCAATCCAGCCTGCTGACGGTTCATATAAGGTGAACTTTGGCACTGAGGAGTTTGAGAACTGGTTCAAGTCAATGCTGCGCCCGCAGTTGGTTGAGACCCTGTTCTGATGGCCAATTACTATTACATAATAGCCGGACTGCCTGACATCAGCTTTGATGACAGCAAGGCCGCGTATACCGTTGAGCAGTTCCGCCAGGAGGTTTACGATGCCCTGAGCGCTGCTGACCGTAAGGTTATGGATATTCTCAATTTGGAGAATGAATGCCGTAACCTGATAGGTTCTGAGCGCATGGAGGAACTTGTAGTTCTGGTTAAGGCCGATGAACCGGCGCCCAAGGATGTCCCTGAGTTCATGTACAATTTTGTACAGGAGTGGGTTGACGACAGTTGGCGCCAGAAAGCGGCATTTGCCCAGGACCGTCTGTGGAGCCTGTTCTACGAGTACGCTATGGCATCAAGCAACGGGTTTGTACGTAAATGGTATGAGTTCAATCTGAATCTGAACAATATCATGACAGCCATTACGGCCCGTAAGTACAATCTGGAAATGCAGAAGGTGATTGTGGGTACCGGCGACATTGCAAATGCGCTGCGTACAAGCGGAGCGCGTGACTGGGGACTGAGCCAGGAACTTGATTATTTTGAGGACGTGGCCCGTCTGACAGAGGAGGGTGACCTTTCACAACGTGAGCGTAAGGCTGACCAGATTCGCTGGCGCTGGCTTGAGGAGAACACCTTCTTTAATTATTTCAGTGTTGAGAAACTGTTCTCATATATGGTCCGCCTTGGTATGGTGGAGCGTTGGAGCGGTCTGGATCGTGAGGAGGGCCAGAAACTGTTCCGTGAACTTATAGGTACACTTAAGGATCAGACCAGTGTACCTGCTGAATTCAGATAAACAAAAAACTAAAGATAAATGGCTACAAAAGGTACAGTATGCGGAGTCATTGCCAACATGGTTACGTTGAAGGTTGACGGACCTGTTGCACAGAATGAGATCTGCTACATTGAGACAGGAGGCGATAAACTCATGTCAGAGGTCATTAAGGTTGTGGGCGAGAACGTCTATGTACAGGTGTTTGAGAGCACACGTGGCCTCAAGGTGGGTGCGCCTGCCGAGTTTACCGGTCATATGCTGGAGGTTACTCTGGGCCCGGGTATGCTGTCACATAATTTTGACGGTCTGCAGAATGACCTGGACAAGATGACGGGCGTATTCCTTAAGCGCGGTGAGTATACCTATCCGCTTGATAATGACCGTCTGTGGAAGTTTGAGCCTATCGTAAAGGTGGGTGACAAGGTGCAGGCATCGGACTGGCTGGGTAAGGTTGAGGAGAACTTCCAGCCGCTCAAGATCATGGCTCCTTTCCAGTTGGAGGGTGAGTACACGGTTAAGAAGATTGCCGCTGATGGTGAGTATCGCATTATCGATGAGATTGCGGTGCTGGAAAATGCCAAGGGTGACACCGTAAGCGTGAACATGATACAGAAATGGCCCGTAAAGGTGGCTATGACCAACTACCGCGAGAAGCCGCGTCCTTTCAAACTGCTGGAGACAGGTGTGCGTTCCATAGATACCCTGAACCCGATAGTGGAGGGCGGTACAGGATTCATCCCCGGCCCGTTCGGTACAGGTAAGACTGTGCTTCAGCATGCTATCTCAAAGCAGGCCGAGGCCGATATCGTTGTAATCGCTGCCTGCGGTGAGCGTGCTAATGAGGTTGTGGAGATTTTCACCGAGTTCCCTGAGCTGGATGACCCGCATACCGGCCGAAAGCTGATGGAGCGTACCATTATTATCGCAAATACTTCAAACATGCCTGTTGCTGCTCGTGAGGCATCGGTCTACACGGCTATGGCTATATCGGAGTATTACCGTAGCATGGGTCTGCGCGTTCTGCTTATGGCTGACTCTACCAGCCGTTGGGCTCAGGCTCTTCGTGAGATGTCAAACCGTATGGAGGAGTTGCCTGGTCCGGATGCTTTCCCGATGGATATTTCATCAATCATTGCAAACTTCTACGGCCGTGCAGGTTACGTATACCTCAAGAACGGCCAGCCGGGTTCAATTACCTTTATAGGTACGGTATCGCCTGCCGGCGGTAATCTTAAGGAGCCTGTAACGGAGAACACCAAGAAGGTGGCTCGTTGTTTCTATGCCTTGGAACAGGAGCGTGCTGACAAGAAACGATACCCAGCAGTGAACCCTATTGATTCTTATTCAAAGTATTTGGAATATCCTGAGTTCGCCGAATATATCAAAGGACGTATAAATGATCGTTGGATTCCGAAGGTGCTCGACCTGAAGACCCGTATGCAACG
>JAZMZT010000118.1:0-1552 GCA_045586125.1 Bacteroidaceae bacterium
AGTTCTTTACCGGTCAGAATCCCAACCTTAAGCAGGCCTACAGCCCCATGACCATCCGTTTCTTCATACTGATGGCCCACTACCGCGGCACAGTTGACTTCAGCAACGACGCCCTGCAGGCTGCCGAGAAGGCTATGAGCCGTCTTATGGAGGCATACAACGCCATCGGCCGTATTCAGCCCGCCGCCGAGAGTTCGGTCAGCGTAAGCGAATTCAAGGGTAAGTGCTACGAGGCCATGGACGATGACCTGAACACACCTATCGTAATAAGCCACCTGTTTGATGCCGCCAAGGTAATAAACCAGGCAGTGGACGGCAACGCCAAACTGACTGCCGCCGATGTTGCCGAACTCAAATCACTCTTTGACACATTCCTCTTTGATATCCTTGGAATCAAGGCCGAAGAAGGGGGTGGAACCGGTCGGGAAGAGGCATTCGGCAAAGTGGTGGATATGCTTCTTGAGCAGCGTGCCATTGCCAAGGCCAACAAGGACTGGGCAACAAGTGACAAGATACGCAATGAGTTGACCGCACTTGGATTTGAAATCAAGGATACCAAGGACGGTGCAACCTGGAAACTTAACCGATAAAAATGAAAAAATCCGCCTTAATCCTTACGGTGCTCTTCATGGCACTCTCATGCGGAGGACGCAAAGCGGCTCAGACAACCGCTCCGGCCTCTGTCCAGACCCCTGAATTCTGCGCCGACAGCGCCTTCAGTTTCATAAAGGCACAGACTGATTTCGGACCGCGTGTACCCAACACACAGGCACATCAGGATTGCGGAATCTGGCTGGGAGCCATGCTGTCAACTTTCGGAGCCGATCATGTGCACTTCCAGAACTTTGACGCCAAGACATTTGACGGCAACACCCTGAAGTGTGTCAACATAATTGGCAGTTTCAATATTGACCAGCCCACACGCATCATACTCTGCTCACACTGGGACAGCCGTCCCTGGGCCGATAACGACCCCAATCCGGCCAACTGGATGAAACCGGTCGATGCCGCCAATGACGGAGCCAGCGGCGTGGGAGTCATTCTTGAGATAGCCCGTCAGATGCAGAAACAGGCCCCGGAGATAGGCGTTGACTGTATTTTTCTGGATGCCGAGGACTGGGGACCCGGTGAAAGCTATCAGGGCAATGACTCTGAGAAATGGTGGGGATTGGGAACACAATACTGGTCCAGGAATCCCCACGTAGAGGGTTACCGTGCCCGCTATGCTATCCTGCTAGACATGGTAGGGGGCAAGGGAGCCACATTCTGCCGTGAGGGATACTCCGTCAAATACGGCCGTCCTATAGTGGACAAGGTATGGAAGGCTGCAGGCAAACTTGGATTCGGCTCTCTCTTCCCACCGGTGAACGGAGGCTACGTAACTGATGACCACTACTATATAAACACAATGGCCAGAATACCTGCCATAGACATCATACCGTATCTTCCCAACTGTGAAGAGAGCAGTTTCGGCCCCACATGGCATACCGTAAACGATAACATTGACAATATTGACAAAAAAGTACTCGAAGCAGTAGGAAAAACGCTGATA